>NZ_MNQN01000111.1:0-87489 GCF_001915455.1 Bacteroides sp. 43_46
CCCGAAGGAGGAGAGTTGCAGATACTATCGACTATAAACTGTCTGGCTATTATTTTCCTAATTAACTTTGTTTCCAAATCTGATAAAGAGCTTTCAGTCTCTTTTATTTCCTATTCAATCTCTTTTATTCCCTCTCCAGTCTCTTTTAATCTCCTTTATTCTTTCTTAATCCGGTGTAATCAGGTGTAACCCGGTGCAATCCGGTAAGTCGCCGGTGTCTTGCCGTATCTTTGTTTTACCAACAGAAAGGGAGAATGTCCTTCCTTTCGGAGAAAACAAAATTTTAAATTATGGCAACAGTAACTGTGGTGCGCTACAAGCGCAGAAAACGAATTGGAGATGAGAAGTCGCCAATGGTGTATGCTCTCAAACTCAAGTCCGGAGAGGCGAAAATCTATTCAATCGAGACGCTGGCGCGTGAAATCGAGTCAATCGGGTCGCTTTCGGTGGAGGACGTGTCGCACGTCATGAAATCTTTCGTCCGTGCGATGAAGAAGGTCTTGGTGGCAGGCGATAAGGTGAAAGTGGACGGGCTGGGGATTTTTTACACCACGCTGACCTGTCCCGGTGTGGAGCAGGAGAAGGACTGCACGGTGAAGAATATTTCTCGTGTCAATCTCCGTTTCAAGGTTGACAATTCGCTGCGCCTTGCCAACGACAGCACGGCGACTACGCGTGGAGGGGAGAATAATGTGTCGTTCGAGTTGTATACCGAGAAGAAGGCCGCTTCCGAAGGAGAAGGAGGTGGCTCCGGTTCCGAGGAGCCCGGCAAGGGAGAGGGCGGTTCCGGTGGCGGGGTGACTCCGGATCCGTCTATCTAGTTGATAACTAATTTATAAAAAATGAGAAGCGATGATTGACAAAATCTTAGATGTTGTATTGGAAATCCTGTTTTTCTTTCGCAGAAAGAGAAAAGGTAGAAGAATGAAAGGACAGGTTGATGAGGAAGATTGACCTGATTGTGATCCACTGTTCCGCCACCAGGGCGGACAGGGATTTCACGGAAGAAGATTTGGAGGTGTGCCACCGCCGTCGTGGTTTCAACGGTGTGGGGTATCATTTTTACATCCGTAAGAACGGGAGCATCAAGACGACGCGGGAGATTGAACGGATAGGTGCGCACGCCAAGGGACACAACCTGAATAGTATCGGTATTTGCTATGAGGGCGGCCTCGACTGCCACGGACGTCCTGCCGACACCCGCACTGAATGGCAGATTCATTCGATGAATGTGCTCATCCTCACGCTGTTGCGCGACTATCCCGGTTGCCGCATCTGCGGACACCGGGACTTGAGCCCCGACCTGAACGGGAACGGGGAGATCGAGCCGGAGGAATGGGTGAAGGCTTGCCCGTGCTTCGATGTGACGAAGGAATGGAGGTAATCATCGGAGAATGTCATAGTAGACTTCCGTAACCTGCTGTGATACTCGCCGGCTATTGAAACGTTCCTGAATGGTGGACATAGCTGTGACTCCGTAATCTTCTTTCCATTCGGGATGATGAAGATAAGCCAAATAGCATTCTGCCAATTCTTCCGGTTTGCCGAAGTCTACTATTAACCCGCTTTGCTGGTGAGTGATAACCTCTTTGGTACCGTCTGTCGGGGTTACTACCAACGCTTTTTTCATTGCCATAGCTTCGAGCAGGGCAATGGAAAGTCCCTCCCATAAGCTGGGTAAGCAAAAAACATCGATAGCGTGCAATACATCCGGTACGTCACTGCGAAAAGGTGAGGTCCGGATGTATTTTTCCATTCCATACAGGCGAATTGCTTCTTTAGTCTCTTCTTCCATGTCACCCTGACCCACTAATAGCGCCTTTATTCTTTTGTCTTTCTGCCGTGCAAGAACGATACTCTTTACGAAGTCCAAAGGAGCTTTCTGCAAGGTGATCCTGCCCACAAAGCCTATCACGAAATCCTCGTCGGTAAATCCGAACTCGTTGCGGAGATTGCTGAACTCCCGGTGGGGGTTGAACTTTGTCAGGTTAATGCCGTTTTCTATGACGATCGAATGTTTTAATCCGAAAGTTTTCTGCCCGGTAATCCGGTTACTTTCCGAGACACAGATTACTTCTTTGCTCAACTTGCATATTATTTTTTCACTCCATGCTCGGAGACGTTTGATGAAAAACGACTGGTCTTGGTGAAAACTCCACCCGTGAACGGTATATACCATGGGGATGTGTAGCTTCCGGGCTATAAAAGCGACATTGGATGCGGCACGACTTCCGTGGGCATGGATCAGTTGTATGTTCTCTCTGAGAATCAGCTCTTTGATCTGCCGGGTGATGCGTACGTCAAATGGGTGAGAGGTGTTGACAACGTGGCACTTGACTCCTCTTTGTGTGAGCGCGTCAATCATTTGTCCGCCTGTGAATGATAGGACAATGGGATTGACACGGTTGTCGAATCCTGCTATGAGATCGAGGAGGTGAGACTCGCCACCACCTACCTGACCTTGTCTGATTACTTCTAATACGTTAATTGCCATGCTCGGTATGTATAAATTTTTTGTTAACTCCTTTTAATTTGAACAGATTACTTGCAATGCCGAGCAGTAAGGACGGTAGCTGGAAGATTGCCCGTAAGAGTTGCTTGTTCAGTAAATGTCCGGGGATTGCCGTAAACAGTGCAAGAAATAAAGCAAAAGCGAGTATCCACCATTTAATGCTTGAATAGGGGGAAACCAGGGTGACTAGTATGGTGAAAAAAAATGTGCAGAAGATCAGGATGATACGGGGCAGCAGTGTCCATTGAAAAACTTTGTCGCAATAGTCTATATTGCCGCGCAGTAGCTCTTTTGGAAAGTCGGGAAGTGCCCGTACTAATGAGTCAAATTGGGCAGCTATCCAGCGTTTGCGCTGGTTTTTGATTCCTTCTTTCTTTTGGGTCTTTTCGTCTTTCACGTAGACGTGTTCCAGATATTCTATATGGATGCGCTGTTTGAGCAGGAGGGCTTCCATTTCCTTATCCTCTCCTGCCGTTTCGAGCAGGTGTATATGTTGGCGGAACCAACAGGCTTCCAATGCCATGCCTGAACCGATAAGGGCCGAAGACAGTCCGAGTGCGATGTGCCCGCTGCGGAATATTGAGTTGTTGATTTCTTCACTGGCCGCATCGAGAACGGCAATATCCGTATTGGTGTTTTTCGCGGTGCGGTGTGCCTGAACGGCTCTGGCTCCTGACTGAAAAACAGGGTTGAGTTCGGATAGAAAACTTGTACCGGCAGTATTGTCCGCGTCCATAATGACCACTGCGTCGTATGGTATGTCTGCGGTGGCGTTCATTGCCAGACTCATTGCTTTGGCTTTCGAACTGTCGGTATAGTCCGCTATCAGTAGACGGACAGGCAATTGTCGCAGAGCTTCGTTCGTGCTTTCCTGCATCTGGTCGGAAATCACGATAATGTCATATAATTCCCGTGGGTAATCTTGCTGTAAGAAGGAATAAATGGCGGGGATAATGACTTTGTCTTCTTTATAGGCAGGAAAGAGCACGGCAAACTTGGTCCCGGGAGCCGTGCGAGGATAGATACGGGGGCGGCAGAATTTTGACGCTATGGCAAACAATAACAGGTAACCTGTGTTGAAGGCCAGGATTATGTAGAGTATAATTTCTGCAATGTGTAGTATGGTTATCATTTTTGTTCTTTTTTATGAGGAATACGGATGAATGCTGATATACCTTTTATGGTAGCCGTTAAGAGATCCGGCCGACCTTTTAATAAAAAAGACAGTCCGTTTTTTCCGGCAGCCAGCGTTGTCTGGTAAATGATAGAAAGCCAGCGGTTGCTCCCCTCCAGATTCCGCCAGGCATAGAGCAGGCGGTTACGCGTCAGATAGTAGGTGCGCAATTTACTTAGCTGCCCGGTGCTTTGGCTTTCTTTGTGGAAAACAGTGCAACGCGGTTCGTACCATAATTCATAGCCGGCACGTGTTATATGGGTGCTCCAATCCAGTTCTTCATAATAAAGAAAGAATATTTCCGGCATCAGCCCTACTTTTTCAATCACTTCACGTTTCACCAGCATAGCTGCCCCATGCAGATAAGGGGTGGGATGTGGGGTGTCGAATGTCCCGTTGTCCGGACAACCGAAACCTATGCCTGCATTGCGCAGTGTGATAGGGGTCAGTGGAGTGAACCCTGCGAATTGTATATTCTGAGGAGGAAAAGCGAAACGGATTTTGGGAGATACACCTCCTATTTCCGCACGGCTTTCGAGTCGCTCTATCAAAAAAGAGACTGTATCCTGCTCTATGTATGTGTCATTATTTATCAGAAAGATATATTTCCCTTTTGCTTCTCGGATGCCTATGTTATTGCCACCGGAGAATCCTTTGTTTTCATTGCTGCGGATAGCAATGACGGAGGGGTAGCGTTCACGTATTTTGGCAGCTTCGTCTTCACGTGATGCATTGTCTACCACGATCGTCTCATAACGTATGGAATGTATTTTATTTTGCAATGATTCTATCAGTTCACAGGTGTCTTTGAACCCGTTATAGCAGATCGTGATAAAGGATATCTCCGGAATATTGTTTGTCATATTTACTCGTCGGTTTCTGGGGTGGATACTGATTGGGTGTTTTCTTCTTCACTGATACGCTTGTCTATATGCGGTGCGGCAAAACAGAGGGCAAAGCCTATATAGACAGGTAACTGGTTGGGATATTGCATCACATCATTGACATAGGCGGCTATAAAGAATCCTGCGTCCATGCAGAGCCAGGCCGCTACGAGTCCCCGCAGGCTTTTATTGCGTACCTTAAACATCAGTATCCAGGAGCACCAGGCGAAAAGGGTGCCGTGTATGCCGAGATAAAGAATCAGTCCGACAATCCCTGTTTCTACCCATACACTGACCAACCATGAATCAGGAGGATAGGGCATCTGCTCTTTTGAATTGAAATGGCCTGATTTAGACAGCCCGATACCGTAACCAATGGGTTTCTTTATCATCAATTCTTTCATCCTTTGTCGATTCTCGACACGCACATTGTAGGAGGCGTCTTCGGTTGGGTGGAAAGAAGAACGCATTTTATGGATGTATTGGTTACCGCTTCCTATGTTAGTGAAATAGAAAAAACAAAAAACTCCGATAGAGACAAAGATGCCTGCCAACAGCGCTTTCCAATTTTTGGCCAAAATGGTTATCATCAGCATTCCGCCCATGATAACTCCCATGGCTGCTCTGGTTCCGGAGATTCCCACTCCGTAGAGCCCTCCCATTGCAATGCACAGAAAGTAGATGCGTTTCCATTTTGAGTCTACGAAAAATGCGCTAATGGTGAAAACGACGGTTGCCATAGCGCAATGTACGCCGTAATTTGCCGCATCTGTAAAGCAGGAGAAATAGCGGATGCCCGACCAGATGATATGGGTTCGGGCACCTCCCATTGAAAATAAAAAATGAAGGTCCTTGGAGCTGAAACCATGGCTTTTCTGCCAATATCCTTTGATTGTAAATATGATGACGAATACAGACCATACGATCAGTAGCAGTTCGATGTCTTTTTTGGTACGAATGATTATCGGAACTATAAAGGCACATATCAGGCCTATGAGTGTATATGGGGTGATGTTGATATTCCATGCCTCTATTACATTGTTGGGATTCAGTAATTCCAGGAAATAGAATAGGAGCCAGGCTACAAACAAATATGTCATTATGTTTCGTCCGGGCTTCCAGTTTGTTTGCTCGTCATTGTTAAGCTGTATCAGGCAAGTAGTCGTTAACAACAAGATAAATATCATGGAAAAAAGACCTATCTTGATATTCATTATAATGTTTGCCGCAACCAGTGCAAACTGTGCGGCAAGCAGAATATGAAAAGTTACTATCCTGTTATTCATCGTCTTCGTCTTCTACTTCTTTGGTCTTATTCTTGAAGTTGAATATGATTTTTTCAGTTAATGATAATTGGCTGAGATGATAACCGATTTTACGTAATAACGTATACGGTGGCAGCTGACCGGTGAAATCTTCTACTGCTCCCCGTCCGGCATTGGTCAGGCAGATACGGAACGGAACATCTGTTGTTCCCAGCTGGACCATAAGCTGGTCACAAAGCTGTTTGTCGAATGTTTTCCAACCATGATTCGCCGAAGCTATCAGGATGTTGGCATTGGCATCGTGCAACAGTGCACTGGGTATGCTGCTCTCCGATAACGGCGGATAGGCAACTATCAGGATGTCTTCTCCTTGTAAAGTGTAGAAGTCTGTGATGTTCTTAGCTAACAAATATTGAGTGGAATTGGTGTTGAAATCCACTCCGTGGGTGATAAATCTTGTATTCAACATACGGCTTTGCATATATCCGCAGACAAGGTTGCCTATTGTTTCTTCATCGGAATCTTCATTGATACTGAACAAATTGATGATGAATACACCCGGAGATTTTCGTTTGCCCAGAAAACGAAGCAGCGAATTGGTCAGCTCACTTGCGGAATGTTGCACGTAGGTCTTGGTCAGTCCTCCGTAACGGGAAGTCGAAAGGCTGGGGACAGCACCTACCACTTTATATCCCGTCACTCGCTTGGTGCGATCGGCATCCCGCAATGTTCTGTCAAGCATTTCTATTAGCAGCAATAAGGCAACAATTATTAAAAAACTGCCTATACACGCAGCTATGATGATTTGCTTCCGGTTAGTTGAATGGGGCGAGATCGGATAGGTCGGTTCATTCAGCACCTTCAGTGTAGCGGAGGTCATTTCCAGATTTTTCTTTCTTAATAAGGCCTCGTTATAGCTGTGCAATACGGTTAGATAGTTGCGCTCGGTAAAGTTAATCATACGCTCTTTCTGTTTGATCGTAGTACCTACCGGTGCAAAGAATACGTATCGCTCGTTCAGCTCTTGGCGCGAGTTCTGTGCAATTAGCAGTTCGGCTTTGGCCTTTTCATATAACAGGGTTTGTTCGAGCCACTGGTCGATGATGTTTGTTCGCAAAACACCTTCTTTGCTGTATTTATGTCCTACATAGGCATCTGTCAGTTCGCTTAGCTCTTTTTTAAGTTCACTCAATCGCTTCTTGTTGTTATTGAGAGCAGTAATGTCTTTATTATTTGAATCGGACATAGCTTCGACCTCCGAGATTCTTCCTGTTATATCGGAAGCTTCTTTTATTTTTCCGACAAACTCCATGTTTTTAATTATCTGTTTGGCGTTGCTGTCCATGTGCCGTTCTAATTCGTCGAGCATGGACCTGCTGCTGTTTAATGCAAACATTGCGTCCTGCTCTCTCAATGCGTATTCTTTGTTGATAGCGGCTATTTCCTTCGTTTCATCAAGATAATTGATGACGCGTTTTTCTACGTTGTATTTAGTTAAGTCTTCTTCTTCTGTACTAAGTTTCTTCCCGATCCTTTTCAGTTCTTCATCAAAGTATTTGATAACTTTGTCGGTCTCTCCATAACGGATACGGCGATATTCTTCCACAAACTCATCCATTAAGATACTTACTGTGTTGTATGCGATACCCGGGTCGCTGGATGAGTAGCTGATGTCCAGCAGATCGCTGGTCAGGCGGCGCTGTACTTTTATATTTTTCAGGGCATTATAGCTATAAAACGGATGAATATAGTAAAACAGGCCGTAAATATAGTTCTCTTTATGCGGCCGCATATATTTTTCCAGATTGGAGACTGTTTTGTCTTCGCTTGATTTGTCTATCAGCTTTAGAATTTCATTCCCGTTCGGACTGTTTTTTAAATGGTTATATGTGGTGGTATAACTGGAAACAGTAATACCATTGGTTTCCCTGTCCGGATTTCCTTGGATAAGAACTCTGGCAAATAGTCGCAGGCACACTCGTTTTAGTGTACTTTCAGCTTGCATGATACTGATCAGATTGTCCATTGAATTTTGTACGGTAGCCCAGTCTGTCCGCTTGTCACTTTCCAGATTATATCCTGAAGCGACCCCGGTGTACAGAGTGGCCTTTACATCATATCCGCCCTGCATGTGGCGTGTATAATAGATGACTGATAGAGTGAAGAGGGTGGTTCCAATCAGCAATAACCACCGGTGGCGGAATAAAGTCTGTATGGTAGAGATAACAAAATTCATATCTTCTGTTTTTATTTTCGTATAATGGGGGTACGTGAAATAACCTCGAGTATCATCAGGCTTTTTGTTAACTCATATTTACTCTTTTCGTATGCTTCACGGGCTTGTGACTGTCTTTCTTTATCTGTTGACAGATCGGCCGATTCTATGGTTCCGTTGGCAAAGTTCTTTTCGGATATTTCGTATTGTACATTGGCAAGAATCAGGCTTTCACTTTTCATTTGAAGAACTCTTATCTGCGAAGTGGCCATGGCATACATCTCAATAATGTTTTTCTTAATCTCATCGTATTTGATCTCCTGCTCCAGTTGCGCGCTTTTCAGTGTAAGCCTTTGTCGGCTGACACGTCCTTTGAGATCAAATAAATCATTTAACGGAATGCTGACACCTGCCCCCAGCGTATAACCGTTTTGCGCCTGAGTAGAATAGGTGAGGTAGGGAGCTATCGCCACATCTGTATAGGTAGATTCGTTGCCGAACATACCATATTGATAACTTCCCCTCAAACTGAAGAAGCCGAGAAATGCCCATTTTTCCTTTTGTAATAATTTACGCTCTATTGCTGTTTTAGCGTCTGCCAACTCATAGATAGGATTGTTTTTGGCATTTTCGAATAGAACGGACAGGGGAGGAAGATCTATCTTACTATAATCTTCGTCATTCAGTTGAGAATAGTCGCCGATTTCTTGCGCAACTACACGGGGGGTAGAGGCAAACAAAAGTAGTAATCCCGAAAAAAGATATATAAATTGCTTCATAAAAAAATCATATTATTTGCTCTTGCTGTGTTATAGCTTGCGCAAATATAAGGATTAATTTTATTTATGAGCAGTCTTTTATTATCTATTTTGCAATCTTTCTTGTTAATTGTGCGCGGATTACCGGTTAAAATGCCTCCGTCATATTGAAATAGAACAAATTCTGTTTGTTCACCATGTCTCTGCCGTAGTCGAGACGCACATTCATACGGGGTTGGACTTCGATGCGCAAACCCAATCCGAGGTTAGGAAGCACGCCTTCTATCTTGCCCGGCGTAGGACCCATGAATCCGCATCCTCCCCATGCTACATAACCTACATGATTCAGCATTCTTTTCACCCACGTGCTTTTGTCCGTGTTTATCATCTGACGATATTCAGCCATTATTACATGAGAGGACTTGTCGCGAAACTGTCCCATATAATATCCGCGAAGATCAAAAGGGGTTCCGCTGAGTGCATATTTCGTCAGTGGAACATTTCCGAAGACGTTCTTAGTCTGTACCGTCCAGGCAACCACCTTGCGTCTGCCGACAGTCTTATATTGACGGTAATCGATCTCTAAACGGTAAAAATTGTCATCACCTCCGAATACTTTGCTATACATCATTCCGCGAAAATCAAGATATGTTCCCCGGTAAGCATTTGCCGGAACATCACGTGTGTCGTACGTCAATAAGAATCCGAGCCCCGAACTGAAATTTGTGTATCCGTGCTCTGTCCCTCCGGCTGCAATATACGAAGGTTGCTCGATCATTCCGGCGGCGGGTTTCGTGATCTTATCATAATTCAAATCAATCTGAGGGCCTGCAAAGAAGTTGCTTTTTCCCAGACGGAACAGAAACCACGGATTCACCTGAATGCCGCTGTAACGGTATTCGCTGGTGTCTTCTCCGCGAGGATAGTCTTTGTTGGTGCTATATCCGATGCCATAGAAGTTCTCAATCGTATTTTTGTAGGAGAAGGTACCGAAGATACGGAAACGGTCACCTTTGAAGAAAAGCTGCGGCTTGGTCATCAGGTTCAGACCGCCTTTAAACATCAGGGCAATCGCCATAGGGACGATCGAACGCCGCTGGGTAGTATCGCTGGGATTCATCCGGAATGTCATTAAAGCGCTACCGCCTACCAACAAGCCAAAATCTGGTGTGTAACTGGGACCGCCCAATATATTATAGTGAAGATTTCTCTTGGCTACACGTTCACGTCGTAGTTCACGTTTGGAAAGGGTGGGAGTGGTATCTGTCGGGAGAATTTCACCAGCAGACATTGAATTCATAGAACCTTGCACTTCGTCGTTTTTTACTATCGTGCGATCTGTTTGGGCTAATGTAAAGCTGATGGGCAGAACTGCCAACCACATACCTATTATATATCTTTTCATATTCTTTCTTGGAATCTGACTGCAAAGAAAACGCTTTTATTTCGATTAGTTTTCATCTTCATAGATAATAAATCTAAAAAAGAATTGTATTTTTGCCAAATAATATATGTAAAACCAATTTGCCAATATGCTAATATCCGGTGCGGCAAACATAAACACGACACGTCTATCTATTAGCATACCGGCAAAGTAACTTAACGAATTATCTATAATGAATAAACGAATCTTACCAGTTTTTGTTTTCTGTGCCCTCTGCTACTCGGCACAGGCACAAGACGCGAAAGGAGGCATCAGTGACGCTATGATGCAGCAAATCAAACAGAGTTACCAGAATACGTCTGCCGACAAAGCTATCCGCAACGCTATCGGCAGCAACGACATCCGCAAACTGGCTCTCAATCAGGATAACATGAAAGGAATGGACACGCACTTTTCAGTTAAAGTGAACTCCAAAGGTATCACGAACCAGAAATCATCCGGACGTTGCTGGCTCTTTACGGGGCTGAACGTGATGCGTGCCAAAGCGATTGACAAGTATCATCTGGGTTCTTTTGAGTTCTCTCAGACTTATCCTTTTTTCTTCGACCAACTGGAGAAAGCGAACCTTTTCCTGCAAGGTATCATCGACACCAGTGACAAACCGATGAACGACAAAATGGTGGAATGGCTTTTCCGTAATCCTCTGAGTGACGGCGGAACTTTCACCGGGGTAGCCGACATTGTAAGTAAATATGGTCTTGTACCCAAAGATGTAATGCCGGAAACGAACAGTAGTGAAAATACTTCCCGCATGGCCGGTCTGATCACCCTGAAGCTTCGCGAACAGGGGATTCAGCTTCGCGATATGGCTGCTAAGGGCGCTAAACCTGCTGCTCTGGAGAAAACGAAAACTGAAATGCTCGGCACTATCTACCGGTTGCTCGTTCTGAACTTGGGCGTTCCTCCCACAGAATTTACATGGACTGAGTATAATGCCCAAGGTAAGCTTGTTTCTACCGAAAATTATACCCCGTTGTCTTTCTTGAAGAAGTATGGTGACGAAAACCTCATCAGCAACTACATTATGCTAATGAACGATCCCAGCCGCGAATACTACAAATGTTACGAAATCGACTATGACCGCCACCGTTACGACGGCAAGAACTGGACATACGTCAACCTACCCGTTGAAGATATCAAGGAAATGGCAATCGCCTCTCTGAAAGACAGTACGATGATGTATTTCTCTTGCGATGTCGGCAAATTCCTCAACTCCGACCGTGGCTTGCTGGATGTTAAAAACTACGACTACGAATCTCTTATGGGCACCACTTTCGGCATGGACAAGAAAGAACGTATCCAAAGCTTTGCCAGCGGCTCAAGTCACGCCATGACTCTTATGGCGGTTGACCTCGATGAAAATGGAAAACCGACCAAATGGATGGTTGAGAATAGTTGGGGACCTGCTTCCGGTTATCAGGGGCATCTTATCATGACTGACGAATGGTTTGACGAATATATGTTCCGTCTGGTGGTTGAAACGAAATATGCGTCTTCCAAAATACAGGAAATACTCAAGCAGAAACCGATTCGTCTCCCTGCCTGGGACCCGATGTTTGCCGGAGAAGAATAGTCTTTTTCTTCTTTTTGAGAACAAAAGAAAGGCACTCTAAAGAATATTGTGTGCGACCACGAAAGGAATTGCGGATATTTTTCCGTAATTCCTTTCTTTTTTCCTCACGAATCCCAATCTTATTTATTACTTTTGCGGCAAATTTATGAAACCATTATTTTATATAGCATGGCAAATGTAATAAAGTTACGTAAAGGCCTTGACATAAACCTGAAAGGTAAAGCTGCTGAAACGTACGCAACAGTGAAAGAACCGGGATTTTACGCACTCGTACCCGATGATTTTCCTGGAGTGACGCCGAAGGTAGTCGTAAAAGAGCAGGAGTATGTGATGGCTGGTGGACCCTTGTTTATCGACAAGTATCATCCTGAAGTGAAATTTGTTTCGCCCGTGAGTGGCGTGGTGACGAGTGTTGAACGTGGTGCTCGCCGCAAGGTGTTAAACATCGTAGTAGAGGCGGCTGCCGAACAGGACTACGAAGAATTTGGAAAGAAGAATGTTGCCTCAATGGATGCTGATGCTGTGAAAACCGCTTTGTTGGAAGCCGGTATTTTTGCGTTTATCAAACAACGTCCTTATGACATCATCGCCGACCCGACGGTTACCCCGAAGGGAATCTTCGTATCTGCATTCGACACCAATCCGCTGGCTCCCAACTTCGAATTTGCTTTGAAAGGAGAAGAAGCAAACTTCCAGACCGGACTCGATGCTCTCGCCAAAATGGCAAAAACTTACCTGAGTATCAGCGTAAAACAAAACGCTACTGCACTGACTCAGGCTAAGAACGTTACAATTACTGCATTCGACGGACCGAACCCTGCCGGTAACGTAGGTGTTCAAATCAATCACATCGCTCCCGTATCCAAAGGTGAGACTGTGTGGACGATCGACCCGCAGGCAGTTATCTTTATCGGCCGTCTCTTTAATACAGGCCGTGTGGATTTCACCCGTACAGTAGCTGTGACTGGTTCCGAAGTGTTGAAACCTGCTTACTGCAAACTTCAGGTAGGTGCGTTGCTGACTAACGTATTTGCCGGAAATGTAACGACAGGCAAGGATCTGCGCTACATCAGTGGTAATGTGTTGAGCGGAAAACAGGTATCACCGAACGGATTCCTGGGAGCTTTCGACAGCCAGCTGACTGTAATTCCCGAAGGTGACGACATTCACGAAATGCTTGGTTGGATTATGCCGCGTTTCAACCAGTTCAGTGCCAACCGCTCTTATTTTAGCTGGTTAATGGGCAAAAAAGAATATACGTTGGATGCCCGCATCAAAGGTGGCGAACGTCATATGATTATGTCAGGTGAATACGACAAGGTATTCCCAATGGATATCTTGCCCGAATATCTGATTAAAGCTATCATCGCCGGTGATATTGACCGTATGGAAGCGTTGGGTATCTACGAAGTGGCTCCCGAAGACTTCGCTCTTTGCGAATTCGTCTGCTCTTCGAAAATGGAACTGCAACGTATCGTCCGTGCCGGACTCGACATGCTCCGTGCTGAAATGGCATAATCAATGCCCGCATGGCAAATCGTAAATTGTAAATCGTAAAATAGTAAATATATTAATGAAAGCGTTAAGAAATTATCTCGATAAGATAAAGCCGAACTTTGAAGAGGGCGGCAAATTCCACGCATTCCAGTCGGTGTTCGACGGCTTCGAAACATTCCTGTTCGTGCCCAGCAAGACTGCGAAAACGGGAACGCACATACACGACGCGATCGACAGCAAACGTATCATGTCGATTGTGGTTATTTCGTTAGTACCGGTGTTGCTGTTCGGTATGTACAACGTAGGTTATCAGCATTTCACTCATACAGGTGCCACAGGCAGCTTCTTCGAAATGTTTATCTACGGATTTCTGGCAGTGTTGCCGAAAATAATCGTATCTTATGTAGTAGGTCTGGGCATTGAGTTCATCGTAGCTCAATGGAAGAAGGAAGAAATTCAGGAAGGATTCCTCGTTTCGGGTATCCTGATCCCGATGATTGTTCCGGTTGACTGTCCGTTGTGGATTCTCGCCGTAGCGACTGCATTTTCTGTTATCTTTGCGAAAGAGGTATTCGGTGGTACAGGTATGAACATTTTCAACGTAGCGTTGATTACTCGTGCATTCCTGTTCTTCGCTTATCCGACCAAGATGTCCGGTGATGCCGTTTGGGTATCCGGCGACACTATTTTCGGTATGGGACAGGCGGTAGACGGACTTACGGTTGCCACTCCTCTGGGATTAGCTGCAACGACAGGTATTGTGCCTGAGTTCAGCATGGATATGGTGACAGGTCTGATTCCCGGTTCTATCGGTGAAACAAGCGTGATCGCTATTCTGATTGGTGCCGTTATCCTTTTGTGGACGGGGGTTGCTAGTTGGAAAACTATGATTTCTGTGTTTGTCGGTGGTGCATTCATGGCTTGGGTGTTCAACGCAATCGGCATGGAAAACAATACAATGGCGCAAATGCCTTGGTACGAACACCTCGTTCTCGGTGGTTTCTGCTTCGGTGCCGTGTTTATGGCTACCGACCCTGTTACTTCCGCACGTACGGAAAGAGGTAAGTATATTTTCGGATTCCTGATTGGTGTCATGGCGATCGTTATCCGTGTTCTGAACCCGGGTTACCCCGAAGGTATGATGCTCGCTATCCTGTTAATGAACATCTTCGCACCGCTGATTGACTACTGTGTAGTACAGGGAAATATCAGTCGCCGCGAGAAACGTGCTATCAAGTCTAACCAATAAATACCGAATGAAAATGAATACGAATAGTAATAGTTATACTATCATTTATGCTTCGGTAATGGTTGTTATCGTGGCATTCCTGCTGGCATTCGTTAGCTCTTCATTGAGAGAAACACAAAACAAGAATGTGCAGTTGGACACTAAAAAGCAGATTCTTGCTGCATTGAACATTAAGAATGTAGAAGATGCGGATGCAGAATATCAGAAATATGTAAAAGGTGATATGCTGATGAACGTAGACGGTACGCTGACTGAAAATACTGGCGAATTTGCTACCAACTACGAGAAAGAAGCAAAAGAACAACAACGTCTGCACGTATTTGTGTGCGAAGTGGACGGCCAGACTAAATATGTCGTTCCTGTTTACGGTGCCGGTCTTTGGGGCGCTATCTGGGGATACATCGCGCTGAACGAAGATAAGGATACTGTTTACGGTACTTACTTCTCTCATGCTAGTGAAACTCCGGGTCTGGGTGCTGAAATTGCTACCGAACATTTCCAGAATGAATTCGTAGGCAAGAAAACATTGGAAGACGGTTCTATCGCTTTGGGAGTTGTAAAGAATGGCAAGGTAGAGAAACCTGAATATCAGGTGGACGGTATTTCGGGTGGTACAATTACCTCAGTAGGGGTGGACGCTATGTTGAAAGCTTGCCTGAGCAGTTATATGAGTTTTTTAACTAAATAATTAAGGAGGAGATATAAAGAATATGGGACAATTGTTTTCAAAGAGAAATAAAGAAGTATTCTCTGCTCCGTTGGGAATAGATAATCCGGTTACCGTACAGGTGCTAGGTATCTGTTCTGCACTTGCTGTTACCGCAAAACTGGAGCCTGCCATTGTAATGGGACTTTCGGTAACAGTGATTACAGCTTTTGCTAATGTCGTTATTTCATTGCTTCGCAAAACCATTCCTAACCGTATACGTATCATCGTTCAGTTGGTTGTGGTAGCTGCTTTGGTAACTATCGTGAGTGAAGTTCTGAAAGCGTTTGCTTATGATGTAAGCGTGCAACTTTCTGTTTATGTAGGTTTGATTATTACCAACTGTATTCTTATGGGACGTCTGGAAGCATTTGCCATGCAGAACGGTCCTTGGGAGTCTTTCCTTGACGGTGTCGGTAATGGTTTGGGATATGCCAAGATTCTGGTAATCGTGGCTTTCTTCCGCGAATTGCTTGGTTCGGGTACACTGCTTGGTTTCAATATATTGAACTACGAACCTATTCAAAACACCGGATACATTAACAACGGTTTGATGTTGATGCCGCCTATGGCATTGATTATCGTAGCTTGCATTATCTGGTACCAACGTGCGCGCCACAAAGAGTTGCAAGAAGAAAGTAATTAATAATTCAAGATTCAAAAAAGAATTATGGAACATTTATTAAGTTTATTCGTCCGCTCTATCTTTGTGGACAACATGATATTCGCATTCTTCCTGGGTATGTGTTCATACCTGGCCGTTTCGAAGAATGTGAAGACTGCCGTAGGACTGGGTATCGCCGTAACTTTTGTGTTGTTGGTGACGCTTCCGGTGAACTACTTGTTGCAAACTAAGGTGCTGGCTGCCAACGCTATCATTGAAGGTGTCGATCTTAGTTTCTTGAGTTTTATTCTTTTCATTGCCGTTATTGCCGGTATTGTGCAATTGGTGGAAATGGTGGTGGAACGTTTCAGCCCGTCGCTGTACGCTTCACTAGGTATCTTCCTGCCGTTGATTGCCGTTAACTGTGCTATCATGGGTGCTTCTCTGTTTATGCAGCAACGCATCAATCTCGGTCCGAGTGATCCGAAGTATATTGGTGATATTTGGGACGCGCTTTCTTATGCACTCGGTTCCGGTATCGGTTGGCTGCTGGCTATCGTAGGTCTGGCTGCTATCCGTGAGAAAATGGCTTACTCTGACGTTCCTGCTCCGTTGAAGGGCTTGGGTATCACGTTTATCACAGTAGGCCTAATGGCAATCGCATTTATGTGTTTCTCTGGTTTGAACATCTAAAAAGAAAGGAATAAGACAATGGATATGAATTTAATATTAGCGAGCATTGGGGTATTCCTTGTGGTTATTCTGCTGCTTGTTGTTATCCTGTTGGTTGCCAAAAATTTCCTGGTACCGTCAGGTAACGTGAAACTGACAATCAACGGTGAAAAGGAATTGGAAGTGGCTTCCGGTTCTACTTTACTGAATACGCTGTCTGTCAACGGGATATTCCTGTCATCCGCTTGTGGTGGTAAGGGCTCTTGCGGACAGTGCAAATGCCAGGTGCTTGAAGGTGGCGGTGAAATCTTGCCTTCCGAAGTTCCTCACTTTAGCCGTAAACAGCAGCAAGACCATTGGCGTCTGGGCTGTCAGGTGAAAGTGAAAAGTGATATGTCTATCAAGATTGACGAGTCTGTGCTCGGTGTGAAAGAGTGGGAGTGTGAAGTTATCTCCAACAAGAACGTGGCTACATTTATCAAAGAGTTCATCGTTGCTCTGCCTAAGGGTGAACACATGGACTTCATCCCCGGTTCTTATGCACAGATCAAGATTCCTAAATTCTCAATGGACTATGACAAGGATATCGATAAGAGCCTGATTGGTGACGAATATCTGCCTGCATGGGAGAAATTCGGTCTGTTGGGCTTGAAGTGTAAGAACGATGAGGAAACAATCCGTGCTTACTCTATGGCCAACTATCCGGCGGAAGGTGACCGTATCATGTTGACTGTACGTATCGCTACTCCACCGTTCAAACCGAAAGAACAAGGTCCCGGATTTATGGATGTAATGCCGGGTATAGCTTCTTCTTATATCTTCACGCTGAAACCGGGTGACAAGGTTATTATGAGCGGTCCTTATGGAGATTTCCACCCAATCTTGGATTCTAACAAGGAAATGATGTGGATTGGTGGTGGTGCCGGTATGGCTCCGTTGCGTGCACAAATCATGCACTTGACGAAGACACTGCACGTTACCGATCGTAAGATGTCTTACTTCTACGGTGCCCGTGCGTTGAACGAAGTATTCTATCTGGAGGACTTCCTGCAAATCGAAAAAGACTTCCCGAACTTCACATTCCATTTGGCACTTGACCGTCCGGATCCTGCTGCTGATGCTGCCGGTGTGAAGTATACTCCGGGATTCGTTCACAACGTAATCTATGAAACTTACCTGAAGAATCACGAAGCTCCTGAAGATATTGAATATTATATGTGTGGTCCTGGCCCGATGTCGAAAGCTGTTGAAAAGATGCTTGATGACCTTGGCGTTCCAGCCCAGAACTTGATGTTCGATAACTTCGGAGGATAATCTTCGAAAAATACCCTCCGGTTGGGAAACTACCGGAAAGGTTATATAAAAACAGGGCGGGAAATCTGAATGCTGATTATGCTTCTCAGATTTCCCGCCTTCTTTTGTGTCTTTTCGGGATGTATTTGGTGAATTTTATGTCAGTTTTGAAGATAGTTATCTGTTTTTGCATCTACTTATCTATTAATTTTGTACTTTTGACTACATAATAGTTCCCTAAATACATTTTGTTATGGAATATCATCGTATTTCTTTTATTCACGACGACACGGAGTATTCGTTTATCAAAGCTATGAATGCAGGTTTAACCGGATATGATCTGATGAAAGCCTGTCGGGTAGAAGTTACGATTTATATGAAGGAGAATAACCTGAAAGGTCGCTATATACTGACTGGAATGGCTAAAGTTTGACCGTCTTTTTGTCTTCATACTCTTACTCTTTTTGTATCTTTGCCACATGTTAGAGAAAAATGAGATTATACAATCGGTTCTTCGTAACTTGAGGATCGAGGAGTTGAACCCGATGCAGGAAGCATCGCTGGAACAAGCTACAGGAAAAAAAGACGTCATACTGTTGTCACCGACAGGATCAGGTAAGACTTTGGCTTATCTGCTGCCATTATTGCTCACTTTGAAAACGGATGACGGTAGTGTGCAGGTATTAATCTTAGTACCTTCGCGCGAGCTGGCTTTACAGATAGACAGTGTATTTAAGGCAATGGGTACTTCTTGGAAAACTTGTTGTTGTTATGGTGGGCACCCTATTGCTGAAGAAAAAAAGAGTATTCTAGGCAATCATCCTGCTATTATTATTGGTACTCCGGGACGTATCACCGATCATTTGTCCAAGGGAAACTTCAATCCCGAAACGATCCATACACTGATTATTGATGAATTTGACAAATCACTGGAATTTGGCTTCCATGATGAAATGGCGGAGATTATCACACAACTTCCGGGATTGAAGAAACGTATGCTGCTTTCAGCTACCGATGCAGAAGAAATTCCTCAGTTTACAGGATTGAACCGCACAGTGAAACTGAATTTCCTGCCGGATGCTTCTGAAGAACAGGAATCCCGCCTGACATTAATGAAGGTGATTTCTCCCTCGAAAGACAAGATTGATACTTTATATAATTTGCTTTGTACACTGGGAAGTAGTTCTAGTATTGTTTTCTGTAATCATCGAGATGCGGTAGACCGGGTACATAAGCTTCTGGCTGAAAAGAAGTTATTTGCCGAACGTTTTCATGGTGGCATGGAGCAGCCGGACCGTGAACGTGCTTTGTATAAATTCCGTAACGGTAGTTGTCATGTGCTTATCTCTACGGACCTCGCTGCCCGTGGGCTGGATATACCGGAAATTGAGCATATCATTCATTACCACCTTCCTGTGAACGAAGAAGCCTTCACGCATCGTAACGGACGTACCGCGCGTTGGGATGCAACCGGAACTTCTTATCTGGTGCTTCACGCTGAGGAAAAACTTCCGACTTATATCCCGGATAATATAGAAACAGTGGCATTACCGGAAAATGCTTCTCGTCCTCCTAAATCTGTCTGGACTACTGTATATATAGGTAAAGGAAAGAAAGAAAAATTAAGCCGGATAGATATTGCCGGATTCTTATATAAAAAAGGAAATTTGGCTCGTGAAGATGTAGGGGCTATTGATGTAAAAGAGCATTATGCATTTGTTGCCGTTCGTCGGGCTAAGGTGAAACAATTGCTGAATTTGATCCAAGGAGAAAAGATCAAAGGAATGAAGACAATTATCGAAGAAGCGAAGTAGAAAAAAAACTTTTTCTTTATAAATATTCATTTTTATCTCATTTCTCTTTCACTTTATAATTTATTGATTTCATAGAGTGATATTTTCGACTTTTATTCTTAACTTGATATGTATAGATAACAATATGGTGTATATATCCTGTATAAACCAATAAAAAGTAAGAGAAATCTGCTATAAAACAGTATTTTTATAAGGAAAGATTTGTACGCCGAAAATAAATTCGTAAATTCGCAAAGTCGAAAGACAAAAAGTAACGAAATTGTTAAACCAAAAACAAACTTCAAATGAAAAAGCATAATTTCAATGCAGGACCTTCCATTCTTCCGCGTGAGGTGATAGAGGATAATGGAAATCAGCCACCGTGCCAAAGACTTCCAACCTGTGGTTGACGAGGCAGAGGCATTATTCAAGGAATTACTCAATATCCCCGAAGGTTATTCGGTTTTGTTCCTGGGTGGAGGTGCTAGTATGGAGTTCTGCATGGTGCCCTATAATTTCCTCGAAAAAAAAGCAGCTTATTTGAATACCGGTGTATGGGCAAAGAAAGCAATGAAAGAAGCCAAAGGTTTTGGTGAAGTTGTAGAGGTTGCCTCTTCAGCCGAAGCTACATATACTTATATCCCGAAAGATTACACAATCCCTGTTGATGCAGATTATTTCCATATCACTACAAATAATACAATTTACGGTACGGAATTGAAGAAAGACCTCGATTCTCCGGTTCCAGTGATTGCCGATATGTCTTCTGATATTTTCTCACGTCCGATTGACGTTTCCAAATACATCTGTATCTATGGTGGTGCGCAGAAGAATTTGGCTCCCGCAGGTGTTACATTTGTTATCGTAAAGAATGACGCACTAGGTAAAGTTTCCCGCTATATCCCGACAATGTTGAACTATCAGACTCATATTGATAGTGGCTCTATGTTCAACACTCCTCCGGTAGTACCTATTTATGCTGCTTTGCAGACTCTTCGTTGGATTAAAGCTCAGGGTGGTGTGAAGGAAATGGAACGCCGTGCTATTGAAAAGGCTGATATGCTGTATGCAGAAATTGACCGTAATAAATTGTTCGTAGGTACTGCTGCCAAGGAAGACCGTTCACGCATGAATATCTGTTTTGTAATGGCTCCTGAATACAAAGATTTGGAGGCAGACTTCTTGAAGTTTGCAACAGAAAAAGGTATGGTAGGTATTAAGGGACACCGTTCCGTAGGTGGTTTCCGTGCTTCATGCTACAATGCTATGCCGAAAGAGAGCGTTCAGGCTTTGATTGACTGCATGCAGGAATTTGAAAAACTTCATTAATAATATTGTCACCACAGATTACACAGATTGGCACAGATATTTCTAAATTCTGTGAGAATCTGAGTAATCTGTGGTGAGTTTTTATAAACAGAATTTGATTATGAAAGTACTTGTAGCTACTGAAAAACCGTTTGCAAAGATTGCAGTAGACGGTATCCGTAAAGAAATTGAAGCGGCCGGATATGAGCTTGTTTTGCTTGAAAAATATACAGATAAGGCTCAGTTGTTGGATGCAGTGAAAGATGCTAATGCGATTATTATCCGTAGTGATATTATTGATGCAGAAGTGTTGGATGCTGCGAAAGAGTTGAAGATTGTGGTTCGTGCCGGTGCAGGATATGATAATGTTGACTTGGCTTCCGCTACTGCTCACGACGTTTGTGTGATGAATACTCCGGGACAGAACTCTAATGCTGTTGCCGAACTGGCTTTGGGTATGATGGTTTATGCTGTCCGTAACTTCTATAACGGTACTTCCGGTACGGAATTAATGGGCAAGAAATTGGGTATCCATGCTTACGGAAACGTAGGTCGCAATGTAGCCCGTGTTGCTAAAGGCTTCGGAATGGAAGTTTATGCATACGATGCATTCTGCCCGAAAGAAGTAATCGAGAAAGACGGAGTGAAAGCGCTTGATTCTGCTGCAGAACTTTACAAGACTTGCCAGTTTGTTTCTCTGCACATCCCGGCAACTGCCGAAACAAAGAACTCTATCAACTATGCTTTGCTGAAAGACATGCCGAAAGGCGCTATGCTAGTGAATACTGCCCGTAAGGAAGTAATTAATGAAGCAGAACTTATCAAATTAATGGAAGACCGTGCAGACTTCAAATACATTACGGACATTATGCCTGCTGCTAACGCTGAATTTGTAGAAAAGTTTGCCGGACGTTATTTCTCAACACCGAAGAAAATGGGTGCACAGACTGCCGAAGCAAATATCAATGCCGGTATTGCTGCAGCTCAACAGATTGTCGGTTTTCTGAAAGACGGTTGTGAGAAGTTTAGAGTAAACAAATAATATTCAGAATGAGGAAGGCGGATTTTCAGGATAACATAGTTATAATCTGATTAAAAACAATCTGTCGCAGAACGTCTTTTTTAGAAATAAGTAGTATATTTGAGCCACAGATTTTATATAAGTCTGTGGCTCTAATTTTTTACAAATAAAATACTAATATCATGGCAATAATTAAACCTTTCAAGGGCATTCGTCCTCCGCAGAACCTGGTTGAACAGGTTGCTTCACGTCCTTATGATGTATTGAACTCAGAAGAAGCCCGCGCAGAAGCGGAAGGTAATGAAAAATCCCTTTATCATATTATTAAACCTGAAATAGATTTCCCTGTTGGTACGGACGAACATGATGAATGTGTTTACAGCAAGGCGGCCGAGAATTTCCAACTGTTTCAGGATAAAGGCTGGTTGGTGCAGGATAGCAAGGAAAACTATTATATCTATGCGCAGACAATGAACGGTAAGACGCAGTACGGATTGGTAGTCGGTGCGTATGTTCCCGATTATATGAATGGTGTTATTAAGAAACACGAACTTACCCGTCGCGACAAGGAGGAAGACCGTATGAAGCATGTTCGTGTGAACAATGCGAATATCGAACCCGTATTCTTTGCTTATCCCGATAATGATAAACTGGATGTTATCATCAAGAAATATACTTTGGAAAAGCCCGTCTATGACTTTATCGCTCCGGGTGACGGTTTCGGACATACTTTTTGGATTATTGACCAGAGCGAAGACATTGCGGCTATCACCGCCGAATTTGCTAAAATGCCAGCTCTTTATATTGCCGACGGACATCATCGTTCTGCTGCCGCTGCATTGGTAGGTGCTGAAAAGGCAAAGCAGAATCCGAACCATAAGGGAGATGAAGAATATAACTATTTCATGGCAGTTTGTTTCCCTGCCAATCAGTTGACTATCATTGACTACAACCGTGTGGTAAAAGACCTCAATGGATTAACTCCCGAACAATTCCTTGGCGCCTTAAACAAGAACTTCATTGTTGAGGAAAAGGGGGCGGATATTTACAAACCTTCCGGTTTGCATAATTTCTCTCTTTATCTTGGAGGAAAATGGTATAGTTTGACTGCTAAAGCAGGTACATACAATGATAACGATCCGATCGGTGTGCTTGATGTGACTATATCCTCCAACTTGATTTTGGATGAAATCTTAGGCATCAAAGATTTACGCTCCGACAAACGTATCGACTTTGTAGGAGGTATCCGTGGTTTGGGAGAACTCAAGAAACGTGTAGACAGTGGTGAGATGAAAGTGGCATTAGCTCTTTATCCCGTGTCTATGAAGCAATTAATGGATATTGCCGATACAGGTAACATCATGCCTCCAAAGACAACTTGGTTCGAACCGAAACTTCGTTCGGGACTGGTTATCCATAAATTGGAATAAGACAAGTATCATTTTATAAAATAGAGCGGTCGATTTGTTACAATCATACGGTAGATTATAACGGATCGACCGCTTCTTTATAAAGAATCAACCGTTCGTTTGTAGTAAAACGACCGCTTGTTTGTATCATCCCGAACGTATCTCGTCAATTGTCTGATCGCTTAATATTTCCAAACGATAAATTGAAATTTCCGTGTAAACCCGTATCTTTGCAACATGACTGCTGAAGATACTTACAAAACCATTGCCGAACCTTCCGAAGGTATTTATACAGAAAAGCGGAGCAAGTTTATTGCTATCGCCCTGCCTGTGCGTACTCTCGATGAGATAAAAGCTCATCTTGAAACGTATCAGAAGAAGTATTATGATGCACGGCACGTATGCTATGCCTATATGCTGGGAGCCGCTCGCAAAGATTTCCGTGCCAATGATAATGGAGAGCCTTCCGGAACGGCGGGCAAGCCTATTCTCGGACAGATAAACTCCAATGAACTGACAGACATCCTGATTATCGTAGTCCGTTACTTCGGAGGAATCAAGTTGGGGACAAGCGGACTGATTGTTGCCTATAAAGCTGCTGCTGCCGAAGCAATAGCTGCTGCTACGGTCATCGAGAAAACGGTGGACGAGGAAGTGACAATCATGTTTGAGTATCCTTTTATGAATGATGTGATGCGTATTGTCAAGGAAGAAGAACCGGAGATTCTTCGGCAGTCGTATGATATGGATTGCAGTATGACATTGCGCATCCGTTCTTCCATGATGCCGAAACTGCGTGCACGGCTGGAGAAAGTGGAAACGGCACGGATTCTTGAGGAAGACTGATTGAAACATTTACCTATCACTTCTCCCTACGGAGACTCCTCCTTCCCGAAGGAGGAGAATTTTGATAGAGATTGTTGGTGGAAGTGAGATAGAATATAAATAAGAAAAATATGTTTATGAGGAACAGATATAATATACTTTTCAGCTTGTTTTGGGCTTCTCTTGTGTTGGTTGGCATTGAAACACAGGCACAGGAGAACTTGAAATTTGCTCCAAACGACATACCTGTTCCCTGGTATTCGCAGAAAATCACAGGTTGTCCCTATACACACTGTTCGCTTGCATCCTCATTAATGGTATTCGATTATTTCAAAGGCATGACAGCAGACGCGCAACGAACCTCTTCGGATGCGGAAAAGAAACTGATTGAATATCAGCGGAACTATTTTTTTAAGAAACGTGCTCCCTTCCGTCGTCGTACATCGATAGGGCAGGGAGGATATTATTCTTTCGAAATAGATTCATTGACCCGTTATTATGAGAATATGATAAGTGCGGAACATTTCCAACAGAAAGATTACCGGATACTGAAAGATTATATCGACCGTGGGATTCCCGTGTTGATAAACGTAAGGTATACAGGAGCAACTCGTGGACTTCGTCCCGGACCACGAGGACATTGGATCGTATTGCGTGGCATTGATGATAAATATGTGTGGGTGAATGACCCCGGCCGTTCGCCGGAGATGCGGAGTAAAGGCGAGAATATCCGCTATCCGATTAAGAAACAAGTCGGCAATCCTTCTTATTTTGACGGATGCTGGACAGGCAGATATATTGTGGTTACTCCGAGAGAATGGATACGTAATCCTCTTGAATCAGTAAATAAGAAACATAAGATATATGGCATTTGAAGCAACAAAAAAAGAATGGTGCGAACTTTATACTTTCTTCCGCCTGTTGGCAGACGGAAAAGTTGTATTAGGCACGGCAGAAGCGAAAATAGGAGAAATGTCCTGGCCTATTGCAGTGATTCAACGGGAAGAACATGACGGAACGCGCCGGTATTATATTGAAGAAGAATCAGTCCGTATTGAGGGAGAAACGGGTGTTAAGTCCATGCCGCGTGAAGATTTCGGTATTGTTGCCGATCTGATTTTGCAGGCAGTGAAATCCTCCTCGGAAAATGATGTCACCTCGCCGGAGGGAGTGGAAGAATTTTTGGACGAAGCCGGTATCTTCGATTTGGAAGCAAAAACAGAAGATCGTACAGATTTCTCGGTTGCCTTTTGGCATCCGGAAGCTCCGGTAAGAGGTTTCAATGTACGTTCGCGGTTGAGTGCCATGAATCCGTTATTGGACGGAGGGCGTGCGGCAAATCTTAAACTGGAGCAGAGTGGAATCAAGTTTGCTACTCCTACGGTGAATAAGATTAATGCATTGCCCGAATCCCCCAACGAAGTATCCGAGCGAATGATGCTGATAGAGCGTTTGGGCGGTGTGCTCAAATATTCGGATGTAGCCGACCGTGTGTTCCGCAGTAATCTTCTGATGATTGATTTACATTTTCCGCGTGTACTGACAGAGATGATTCGTATTATGCATTTGGACGGCATCTCCCGAATCAGTGAATTGACGGAAGTAATCAAGCAGATGAATCCTCTGAAGATAAAAGATGAGTTGATAAACAAACATTGTTTCTATGAGTTTAAAATAAAGCAATTCTTAATGGCTCTGGCTCTGGGGATGCGTCCGGCAAAGATATACAATGGTCAGGATTCGGCTGTTGAAGGCATTTTGCTGGTAGGTGGAAACGGGGAAGTACTTTGTTATCATAAATCGGAGAAGCAGGTCATGGAAGACTTCCTGTTCCGAAATACTCGTTTGGAAAAGGGCTCTTTGGATAAAGATAAATATGGCTTTTTGGAGAAAGAGAACGGAGTTTATTATTTCAAGCTGAATGCAAAGATTGGTTTGGTTAAACGGTAAATAAATTATAGTATGAAGACAAATGAAATTTTAGAGAATATCAAAGCACGTCGAAGTGTACGGGCTTACACCGGTCAGCAGGTCTCGGAAGAGGATTTGCAGGCTGTTCTGGAGGCTGCTACTTATGCGCCGAGCGGGATGCATCTGGAGACATGGCATTTCACTGCCATTCAGAATGCCGATAAACTGACCGAATTGAATGAACGTATCAAGGGAGCTTTTGCCAAGAGCGACGAACCCCGTTTGAAGGAACGCGGGCAGAGCAAGACGTATTGTTGCTATTATCATGCTCCTACTTTGGTTATCGTTTCCAATGAGCCGACTCAGTGGTGGGCGGGTATGGACTGTGCCTGTGCTATCGAAAATATGTTTCTTGCGGCTCATTCTCTGGGGATCGGTTCTTGTTGGATAAATCAGCTCGGGACGACGTGTGACGATCCTGAGGTACGTGCATTTATTACTTCGTTGGGCGTTCCGGAAAATCATAAAGTTTACGGTTGTGTAGCGTTGGGATATGCTGATTCTAAAATCCCGATGAAAGAGAAAAAGGTGAAAGACGGTACGATAACTATTGTCAAGTAGGCATTTCCCAATATATAAGTCCCGGGTATATTTCCATTATGCCCGGGACTTTTGTGTGTTTAGCCCTGGGAAGAAAGGTGATGAGTCCGGGCTTTATAGAGATAATCCCGGAGCATAACAAGTGTAAGCCCCGGGATTGTTTTATTAGTTTTTCATCACTTTATTTGTGATGATTTTCTCTGTGACCGTTTCTTCTTATTCGAATGTGCCGTAGCGAGTCGGCAATAACTTCCGGTCTCCCAGTGTATTGTCTACACGTGCCACATTTATCCAGAACTTATTCTCACGTACACTTTCTATCGGGTAAGCTGCTTTTTCGCGTGTGTACGAGTGCTCCCAGCGATCACTTACAATTTCGTATTCGGGATGCGGAGCATTAATCAATACGTTGTCGTCTTTGTCCGCTTCACCGTTCTTCACTTCTTGAATTTCCTGCCAGATGTTCAGCATGACATCAACGAAATTATCCAGTTCTGCCAGACTCTCGCTTTCGGTTGGCTCAATCATCAGCGTGCCATGCACAGGGAAGGAGAGGGTAGGAGCATGATAACCATAATCCATGAGACGTTTTGCGATATCATTTTCGGAGATGCCCGTTTCCTCGTGCACTTTGCGGCATTCCAGAATCATCTCGTGCCCGACGAAACCATTCGCTCCGCGATAAACGATCCCATACGTGTCTTTCAGACAAGCAGCCAGGTAATTGGCATTTAGAATCGCGATTTTAGTAGCCATAGTCAGTCCTTCTGTACCCATCATACGGATGTATCCGTAAGTGATCGGCAGGATTCCCGCACTTCCGAACGGAGCGGAGGAAACCTGATTCTGTGCATTACCGAAGATTCCGTGTCCCGGAAGGAAAGGTACCAGATGCTCGGCCACACAGATAGGACCCACACCCGGACCACCACCACCGTGAGGTGAAGCAAACGTTTTGTGAAGGTTCAAATGGCAGACATCAGCACCGATAAATCCCGGATTGGTTAACCCGACTTGTGCATTCATGTTCGCACCGTCCATATATACTTGTGCTCCACAAGCATGGATAATATGGCAGATTTCTTTTATTTCTGTTTCGAAGATACCGTGTGTAGAAGGGTATGTAATCATCAGTGCCGCCAGTTCTTCTTTGTTTTCTTCCGCTTTGGCACGCAAGTCGTCCATGTCTACATTTCCTTGCTCGTCGCATGCGCAGGTGACGGTTATAAACCCTGCCTGTATTGCCGATGCCGGATTCGTTCCGTGAGCTGAAGCGGGAATCAATATCTTGTTACGGTGTCCCTGACCAATGCTTTCGAGATAGGCACGAATCACACGAAGGCCTGTATATTCTCCGGCAGCTCCCGAATTTGGCTGCAAACTTACGCCGGCAAAACCGGTGATGATCTTCAAGTCCTCACTCAGATTATTAATCAATTCCCGATACCCTTCTGCCTGGTCTTCCGGAACCAATGGATGCATACCCATAAATTCGGGACGGCTCAAAGGCAGCATTTCCGCAGCGGCATTCAGTTTCATGGTACATGAACCGAGGGAGATCATAGATTGGGCCAGCGAAATATCCTTGCGGTCAAGACGTTTGATGTAACGCATCATCTCCGTCTCCGTATGATATTTGTTGAATACTTCGTGTGTAAGGAAAGGCGTGGTACGTTTTACAGTCTTGTCTATATTGCTTTTTTCAGGGATGTCATCCACCTTCTGATAATCTTTTCCCGCAGCAATGGCAAAGATAGAAAGCAACACATTGGCGGCTGCTACATCAGTCGTTTCGTCAATACTGAACCCTACGTTTCCGTTTTCGAAATAACGCAGGTTTACTTCCTTGCTAAGAGCTATCGTACGGATTTGCTGTGCCGAAACGTGTTCGGGCAGTTCGAAGCGCAGGGTATCGAAGTATTGTGCATTCACTTGCGTATATCCGAATTTCTTCAATTGTTTATCAAGGAATACGGTGATACTGTGGATACGTGAAGCGATAGTCGTGATACCTTCCTGACCGTGGTAAACGGCATAGAATCCTGCCATTGTAGCCAGCAATGCCTGTGCCGTACAGATATTTGAAGTTGCCTTCTCGCGTTTGATATGCTGTTCGCGGGTCTGTAAAGCCATTCGGTAACAAAGTTTACCGTATTTGTCTTTAGACCAGCCGATGATTCGTCCTGGCATATTCCGTTTGTATTCATCCCGTGTGGCGAAGTAGCCGGCCGAAGGTCCGCCGTAGAACATCGGTGTGCCCAGGCGTTGTGTTGTTCCGAATACGATGTCCGCTCCCCATTCTCCCGGAGGTGTCAGCAAGGCAAGACTTAGGATGTCGGCGGCAACGGCAACTTTACAATCTGCCGCATGAGCCTTTTCCGTAAACTCTGTGTAATCTTCTACGCTGCCATTCGAATTGGGATATTGCAATACGCAGGCAAATACTTCCTGTGAAGGTTCAAATTCTTTATATTTACCTACACGCAGCTCGATGCCTTGAGGTACGGCACGTGTAGTCATTACCGCCAATGTCTGAGGGAAAATATTTTCGTCAACAAACACTACGTTCGCACCCGCTTTCTGTTGCGCACGGGAACGTAGGGCGTACATCATACTTACGGCTTCGGCAGCCGCAGTCGCTTCGTCCAAGAGTGAGCAATTGGCAAGCGGCATGGCGGTAAGGTCGCATATGGCAGTTTGGAAATTCATCAGTGCTTCCAGGCGTCCTTGCGAAACTTCGGTCTGATAAGGAGTATAAGACGTATACCATACGGGATTTTCGAACACATTCCGTTGGATAACGGCCGGAGTAATTGTGTTGTACCAACCCATACCAATGTATGTAGTGTACAGTTTGTTCTTACCTGCCAGTTCGGCGATGTGTTTCCCAAATTCGTATTCCGTCAGGGGAGCGTTTAATGCCAGTGGCTCTTTCAGCCGGATATTGGCGGGAATGGTTTTCTCAATTAGTTCGTCCAACGAGTCCACACCAATTTTGCGGAGCATTACAGTTGTGTCTTGTTCATTGATGCCGATGTGACGGCTAGCTAACAAATCGGTTTTCATATTAATAGGAGGATTTTGTTTTATCTAAAAAATGGGTTCTCAGCTTTCTCCATTCCGATAGTCGTGGGGGCACCGTGTCCCGGGTAAACGACTGTTTCGTTGGGGAGGACAAAAAGACGGCTGCAAATATGCTCTATCAACTCGTCGAAGTTACCGCCTGTGAGGTCGGCACGGCCGATACTGCCTTGAAACAGGACATCGCCGGAGAACATACAGTTGTCTTCTTTACAATAATACACCAGACTGCCGGGTGAATGACCGGGCACGTGTATCGCTTCCAGAGTTGTATGTCCGAAAGTGATACTATCACCGTCGTGCAGATACTTGCCTAGCGGAACCGGCTTCTCCTGCAACTGGAATCCGAACATACGGCTTTGTTTCGGCGCTTCATCAATCCAGTATTCGTCCGCCTTGTTGGCTTCGGCCGACAGACCAAATTCTTTCAGCATGAACGGATTGCCGAAGATATGGTCCAGATGTAAGTGAGTATTCAGCAAATGCTTTACATTCAGTTCGTTGGTAAGAATGAATTTCTTCAAGGCTTGCTTTTCCTCTTCGTAAAAGCAGCCGGGGTCAATCACGACTGCTTCTTTCGTGTCATCCCATAATACGTAGCAATTTACGGGAAACATATTAAACTCAAATCTTTTTATTTTCATGGTTCTCTATGATTTATATTAAATCAGAACGGATATTCTGTTAAATGGGAACGTATACCACCTTCTTTGTTTCAAAGAAATCTTCCTCGAAACTGTCGCTCAGACTTTGAATCACAGTTTTGTGCTTGAACGGCATTGTCTCATGTTCCAGCTCACCGCCTTTGAGGCAGATCAACCCGTTGGGCAATGCGTTCTGCTGTTTAGGAGAAATATTCTTTTTGATAATCTTAATCAGATCTGCCAGAGGCATTACGGCACGGCTGACAACAAAGTCGAACAGTTGTTTTTCTTCTTCGGCACGGGCATGGCGGAAAGTTACGTTTTTCAGTCCGATTGCATTGGCTACTTCGGTTGCTACGCGCACTTTCTTGCCGATACTGTCAACCAGATGAAATTTTGTTTCCGGAAACAAGATTGCCAGAGGAATGCCGGGGAAACCTCCGCCCGTACCCAAGTCCATAATGCTTGTGCCGGGACGGAACTGGATGATTTTGGCAATACCCAACGAATGAAGTACGTGATGTTCGTATAAATTCTCGATATCTTTGCGGGAGATAACGTTGATTTTTGAATTCCAGTCGATGTAGAGGTCGTATAGAGCAGCAAACTGTTTGCGTTGCTCTTCCGTCAGATCAGGAAAATATTTCAGTATGATTTCCACTTCTTTGGTTTTGAATGATAAGTTTAAAATATGTATATAAAATGAATATCCTTCTGCATCACACGGGGCAATAACAACCGGATATTCATTGGTGTTCGTTCTTTTAATGAAAATAGGGCTTTAATCTTTCAACTCTCCCAAAATCGGGTTGCTGCCTAACAGATGTTCCAACATTGGGAATGGAATTGTCACTTTGACGGGGCCCATGGAGTATGGAGTGATGTCGTATACATTGTAGTAGAACGTGACGCCCTCTCTGCTGAGGTAGAAATTCTCTGTCGGGGTGATGTCACCGGTAGAAGCATATCCCATGTCTTCCAAAGCTTCGTGAGTGGTCACTTTGTTGTCAGCCATGAGCTGGTTCCAGATCAGGTCGGTCAGTGGCTCTTTATAATCTCCTACAAAAATATCATCCAGGCGGAGGGGACGCATCAGGGTAAGGTCCATATTCAGGTAAGTGGTCATGTAAATGCCGTGTGCACCTCCGGTATATTCGTTGTAGTCGATGCGATATACCAACAAGTCTTTCTCGTAGAGTTGCACGTGGCTCTCTATACCCTTATAATAAGAATACCAGGCACCGATAGAAGATTCATCTTCTTTGTCCTTTTCATCTTCTGTATACATAGGTTCCAAGTCACGGCGATACTCACTGATGTAATTTTCGGTGTATTGCTTTACTACATTCTCCGGTTTTTCTCCGATATATTTGTCGCCGAAGCAGGCAGAAATGAAATAAGCGTTCAAACTGTCTTTCAGCATATCATCCGATGATTTGACAGGATAAGCAAAGTTAATGATAATGTTACATGCCGGTTTGGCTGTATCATTAAACAAGTGAGCCGTTTCATTCACTTGGATACTGTCGAATTGCAATGCACCTGTATTTTTGTTCATCTTGTCATGACAAGAAAACAAAAAGCCGCTTACCGAAAGTATAATCGCAAGCAGACTGACATATTGTTTTTTCATACTCGTTTTTTCTATAAATTCTACAATTGTTCTATCTTTCACTATCGACAAATATAGATGAAAATAACGAATCCTGCGAATAAAAAAGGAAAAATATTCTGTCTGTTTTTTCTTGTAATGCAGCTTTAGGCTTTATGGTTATTATCTTTTTTGAACGAAACAGCTGGTATAGTCTGTTTTTATTTCTATCTTTGTCTCCGGATATGAAAAGACTAGCCTACATAACTGCAATGTTTCTTTCCCTCCTGATTATATATTCGGGGGCGGGAGTTTCTATTGTTCATTATTGTTGTGCCGGTTGTGAAACAGTACAGTCCTGCTGTGCTACGGGCTGTCCCAAATGTAAGAAATCTCATACGTGCGATTCAAAGAAAGATTGTAAAAACGAAGGTTGCACGGCTACTATCTATAAACTGAACCTGATGAACCATGCTACCGAGCTGACCGTTGCAGCTCCGGTGGTTGACCTTTTCTGTGAGCAGTTCTGCTATTTGCTGAACATTGGGTATACGGAGAAGCCGGTTGAATATATAATTCCTTCTTCGCCGCCACCTATCTGTTCAAGGCAGATGTTGGCGTTATATTCCACCTATATTATTTAGCCACTATTTTATTCTTTTTCAGTACTTTGCTTGCCGCCGTCTTCTGACAGTGGAAGTGAAGTAGGTTTGATTGCAACTAAGTTGCAAGGATTATAAGCTAATTTTGTATCACAAAAGTAACTTACTTAAAGAATGAAATATATGATATTAGGACTGTTCTCGTTGCTTGCCACCGGTATGTATGCGCAAGTACGGGGGACGGTAAAAGATAGTACCGGAGAACCTGTTCCGGGAGCTAATGTGTTCTGGATGAATACAGGACAGGGAGTAACAACAAAAGTAGACGGCACCTTCTCTATTACGAAGCCTTCGAAAAGCCATATACTGGTGGTCAGCTTTATCGGCTTTCAGAATGATACGATCCACGTTGACAGTAAAAAGCAGGAATTGGAGATTGTCCTCCGGGACGGAGTGGAATTGAAAGAAGTGAATGTCGTCAGCCGTAAGTTGGGAACGATGAAGCTGCGTAACAGCGTGATGAACGAGGATATGATAAGCAGTGCCGAGTTGAGCAGGGCCGCTTGTTGCAATTTGGGAGAGAGTTTTGTTACAAATCCTTCGGTGGATGTGAGTTACTCGGATGCGGCAACGGGAGCCAAACAGATAAAATTGTTAGGCTTGTCGGGGACTTATGTGCAGATGTTGACGGAGAACATCCCGAACTATCGTGGGGCTGCAGCCCCTTATGGCTTGGGGTATGTTCCCGGTCCCTGGATGCAGAGTATACAGGTTTCCAAAGGAATTTCTTCCGTAAAGAACGGCTACGAAGCTATTACGGGACAGATCAATGTGGAGTTTAAAAAGCCGCAATTACCTGAGGCCGACTGGGTATCTGCCAACCTTTTTGCAAGTACCACGAATCGTTATGAAGTTAATGCTGATGCCACTTTGAAACTTTCCAAACGGTGGAGTACCTCGTTATTGGCGCATTATGAAAATGAAACAAAAGCACATGACGGCAATGATGACGGATTTGTGGATATTCCACAGGTAGAACAGTATAATGTCTGGAACCGTTGGGCATATATGGGCGACCATTATGTTTTTCAGGCAGGTTTCAAAGCTCTTTCCGAGACTCGTAGCAGTGGACAGTCCACGCATGGAGATATGTACTCCGGTGAACTGTATAAGGTCGGGATTGACACGGAACGCTACGAACTGTTCACTAAAAACGCTTACATATTTGATAAGGAGAAGAATACGAATCTAGCTTTGATTCTGTCCACTTCCTGGCACAATCAGGATGCGATGTACGGACGGAAATTGTATAATGTAGACCAGACTAATACATACGCTTCTCTGATGTTTGAAACGGAATTTAATCCGCAGAATAGTTTCTCCGCAGGATTGAGCTTTAACTATGACGCATACGATCAGCATTATCGTTTGAATAATAACGCGGATACCCCTCTCAAAGCTTCTGATAAAGAGGCTGTTCCCGGTGCGTATGTGCAATATACCTTGAATCTGAATGACCAATGGATGTTAATGGCCGGTCTTCGGGGAGATTATAGCAGTAAACACGGTTTCTTTGTGACTCCGCGCGCGCATCTTAAATATAATCCGAATGATTATGTACACTTCCGGCTTTCTGCCGGTAAGGGATACCGTACAAATCATGTGCTGGCAGAAAACAACTACTTACTTTCCAGTAGCCGGAAGGTGGAGATTGCGAAAAATCTGGATATGGAAGAAGCATGGAACTTGGGTGCCAGTGTTTCTACTTATATTCCGGTATTCGGTAAGACGCTGAATGTCAACGCAGAATATTATTATACGGATTTCCGGAAGCAAGTTGTTGTAGATATGGATAGTAATCCTCATGAAGTGGCTTTTTATAATCTGGACGGACGTTCGTATTCGCACGTATTCCAGGTGGAAGCAAGCTATCCTTTCTTCAAAGGTTTCACTCTGACCGGAGCCTATCGGTTGACGGACGCACAAACTACTTATAAAGGTCAGCGAATGGAGAAACCACTAACCGGCAAGTATAAAGGATTGTTGACGGCTTCTTATCAGACTCCGTTGGGAATCTGGCAGTTTGATGCGACCTTGCAACTTAATGGCGGGGGCAGAATGCCTGCTCCTTACGAATTGGCGGACGGGCAACTCTCATGGAGTCGCCGTTATGGTAGCTTCGAACAGCTTAGTATGCAGGTGACTCGTTATTTCCGTCGCTGGTCTATCTATGTGGGAGGCGAGAATCTGACGAACTTCAAGCAGAAGAACCCGATCATTGACGCGGCGAATCCTTGGGGAGATAATTTCGATTCTACCATGATTTGGGGACCTGTGCACGGTGCAAAAGCCTATGTCGGCATACGTTTCAATCTGGCAAGAAACGGTGAATAAGAAGAATGTATCAAAAATGAATCATAGAATTTTAAACTAATAAGAAAAATGAAAACAAGAAGATGGATAGCCACTTGCGTGGTGGCTCTTTTGGGTGTGACTGCCGTATTGGCGAAAGATATTCGTGTTGTAGTGTTCAAAGTGGCTCAGATGCATTGTGAAAAGTGTGAAAAGAAAGTGAAGGACAATATGCGCTTTGAGAAGGGGCTGAAGGACTTGTCGACTGAGGTGAAAACCAAAACCGTCACTATCACTTACGACGCGGATAAAACAAATGTAAAGAACTTGCAGGCAGGGTTTAAGAAGTTCAATTATGAAGCTGAATTTGTAAAAGAAACAAAGAAAGACGATAAAAAAGCGGATAAGAAGTAATTGAACAAATACCCGTATTTGCGTGTTTTATAAATAGAATGTGGTCTCTCCCCGGCTTTCTCTTTTGGAGAGGGTTGGGGAGAAACTCTTATAAATATAGATAATAATATGGTAAAGAAGAATTTTCCCGTGCTCAATATGCATTGTGCGGGATGTGCAAATAATGTAGAAAGAACAGTCAGGAAGTTGCCGGGGGTCATAGAGGCTTCTGTCAATTTTGCTACCAATACATTAACCGTTTCTTATGAGAGCGATAAACTGGCTCCCGGGGAGATTCGTGCGGCAGTGCTTGCAGCAGGTTACGACTTGATTGTAGAGGAAGCTCATAAAGAAGAACGTCAGGAGGAGGAACAACATAGGCGTTATCTTCGTCTGAAGCGGAAGGTAATCGGTGCGTGGATTCTGGTAGTCCCTTTGCTTATTTTCTCAATGGTATTGATGCATGTGCCATACTCTAATGAAATTCAGTTGGTACTGACTATTCCTGTATTGCTACTTTTCGGCGGCGGTTTTTACACGGGAGCCTGGAAACAGGCAAAAATAGGACGGAGCAATATGGATACGTTGGTTGCGCTAAGTACGTCCATTGCTTTCTTGTTCAGTCTCTTTAATACTTTCTTCCCTGGGTTCTGGTATGCCCGCGGACTGGAACCTCATGTTTATTATGAGGCCTCTGCGGTAATTATAGCTTTCGTCCTGACCGGGAAACTTATGGAAGAACGTGCCAAGGGAAATACATCGAATGCGATTCGCAAGTTAATGGGAATGCAACCTAAAGTAGCCCGTGTATTGCGTAACGGAGTGGAAGAAGAAATATTGATAGACCAACTGCAAGTAGGAGATTTGGTAGTCGTTCGTCCGGGAGAACAGATTCCCGTGGACGGTCAGCTCTCCGAGGGTGATTCGTATGTGGACGAAAGTATGATTAGCGGTGAGCCGATTCCTGTGGAGAAGAAGAAAGGTGATAAAGTACTGGCAGGAACTATCAATCAGCGTGGTTCATTTATTATCAGTGCCACGCAGGTGGGTAGTGAAACAGTGCTTGCCCGTATCATTCACATGGTGCAGGAAGCTCAGGGAAGTAAAGCTCCGGTGCAGCGTATTGTCGACCGTATTACAGGGATCTTTGTCCCTGTTGTGCTGGGAATTGCTATTCTGACATTTATCCTTTGGGTTGTTATCGGCGGTAGCGAATATATGTCTTATGGGATAATGTCGGCTGTGTCTGTTCTTGTGATTGCCTGTCCGTGCGCTTTAGGACTTGCTACGCCTACTGCATTAATGGTGGGTATCGGTAAGGCTGCCGGACAACATATCTTGATCAAGGATGCAGTTGCTTTGGAACAGATGCGCAAAGTAAATGTAGTGGTATTGGATAAGACCGGAACACTGACCGAAGGGCATCCTACCGCTACCGGCTGGTTATGGGCACAGCCTCAGGAACCACATTTCAAAAATGTGCTTCTGGCTGCGGAACTGAAATCAGAACATCCGTTGGCGGGTGCGATTGTTGCTGCACTCCAAGAGGAGGAGAAGATCAAACCCGCTACGCTGGACAGCTTTGAAAGTATTACGGGGAAAGGAATCAAGGTGTCTTATCAGGGACGTACTTACTGGGTAGGCAGCCATAAATTCCTGAAAGATTTCGGTGCTATCGTGAGCGATGTAATGGCTGATATGTTGGTTCGTTATGAATCGGACGGTAATGGTATCATTTACTTTGGTTGCGAGAACGAACTGTTGGCTATTATTGCGGTTTCCGATCCTATTAAAGCAACATCCGCCGAAGCGGTGAAAGAACTGAAACGTCAGGGTATTGATATTTGTATGCTTACCGGTGACGGACAACGTACTGCGTTGGCAGTATCTTCCCGGTTGGGAATCGAACGTTTTGTAGCTGACGCTTTGCCCGACGACAAGGCCGAATTTATACGTGAACTGCAATTGCAGGGAAAGAAAGTGGCAATGGTAGGTGACGGCATTAACGATTCACAAGCTCTGGCACTGGCAGACGTCAGTATCGCTATGGGGAAAGGGACGGACATTGCTATGGATGTAGCTATGGTTACCTTGATGACTTCCGATCTGTTGTTGCTTCCTAAAGCCTTTCAGTTATCGAAGCAAACAGTAAAGTTGATTCATCAGAACCTTTTCTGGGCGTTTATCTATAACTTGATTGGCATTCCTATTGCTGCCGGTGTCCTGTTCCCGTTGAACGGCTTGCTGTTGAACCCGATGCTGGCGAGTGCGGCAATGGCCTTTTCCAGTGTGAGCGTGGTACTTAATTCGTTGAGTCTGGGAAGAAGAAGTCTTTGATTATTGGCCCGGTTTCTTTCAAACAGGGAAATGACTGACTAAAAAGGCGATAGTATCTAAAATTCTCCTCCTTCAGGAAGGAGGAGTACCCGTAGGGGGAGGTGGTAGGTGAATACATAAATTATTTATTATCAGCATTGTGTATCTACCTACCACCCCGACTTTCAGCCAGCCTCCATTTAGCCACTCCCTTTTTATGAAGTTATCTGTTTCTGAATTCCAATGGTGTCATTCCCACATATCGTCTGAAATACTTGCCGAAGAAAGAGGCGCTGGGGAAGTTCAGCGAATAGGCTATTTCTTGTATAGTCATATTGGTCCCTTTCAGTTTTGCTTTGGCGTCCATGATAACAATGTAAGCAATGGTATCCAATACACTTTTGCCCGTTACTTGTCTCACCGTGGTACTCAGGTGTTGGAGGGAGATTCCTAATTGATCGGCGTAGAATTGCGCACGGCGTTCATCTTTGTAATGCTCGGTGATAGATTGGATCAGTTCCCGGCAAATTTCTTTTTTGCGGTTTGAGCTGCTGTTTTCTCCGGGATAGTTGTGGTATATCAGCCGAATACTTGTCAGAATAGTCTGGAGTGACAATTCTACCAGTTCCGGGTCCATATCGAAGTTTTCATTGCAACTGGCCCGGGATAATAAGGCGAAATAGTTTTTCAGATAACCGGCAACATCTTCGGAAAGCGGTACCACCGGTTGTTCTAAAAGTTTAGGATAAGCGTTTCCAATATTTTTCATCAAGTTGACCCGTCCGGTACAATGAGCGGAGAAACCGACGAAACAAAGACATACCTTTTCTGTTCTTTCCCGAAACTGGATGATTGTTCCCGGCAGTAATGTAATCAGGTCATTCGGACGGATTTCATAATCAAGCAGGTTAATCGATGCCTTCATCGACCCCTCCGTACATATGGCTACAATACAGGCTTGCAATCGGCAAGATTGCTTATAAATATTCAGAATGTCTTCCGTGACGTTCGTCCATGCTAATACTTCAGTAGGTAAGTCTACCTGTGGAAAATCCATTTTCATAGTTGTGTTTGTTATATTCGGCCAACAAATGTACACATTTTCTTTTTATTTCTTACCTTTGTTTTTATGAAAACAGTTTTTATCGATTGGAATTTGATACCGTATGCCGAGGCATGGCAACGGCAGACGGAATGGTTCGACGGGATAGTCCGTGCGAAAGCGGAAGGAGAACCGTACGAGAACCATATCATTATGTGCGAACATCCTCACGTCTACACTTTGGGACGTAGCGGAAAGGAAAATAATATGTTGTTGAGTGAGGAACAACTAAAAGCTATTGATGCTACGCTTTACCATATTGACCGGGGCGGAGACATTACTTATCATGGTCCCGGACAGTTAGTTTGCTACCCGATTCTGAATCTGGAGGAGTTCCGGTTGGGATTGAAGGAATATGTTCATCTGTTGGAAGAAGCGGTGATACGTGTCTGCGCATCTTATGGCATTGAAGCGGGACGTCTGGAGAAAGCGACGGGTGTCTGGCTGGAAGGTAATACGTCTCGTGCCCGTAAGATTTGCGCGATAGGAGTGAGGAGTAGTCATTATGTCACTATGCACGGGCTGGCCTTGAATGTGAATACGGATTTGCGCTATTTCAGCTACATTCATCCTTGCGGGTTTATTGATAAAGGCGTCACTTCTCTGCGTCAGGAGTTGAAGCACGATGTGCCTATGGACGAAGTGAAGCAACGCCTCGAGGGTGAACTTAGAATACTATTCCAATGCCAAGCTGCCAAGTACGGTGCATGAAAGAGTCTTTGTCTGCCAGTGCGTAGGAGAAGTCGGCACGGATCGGCCAGAAGTTTATTCCGCAGCCAAGTGTTCCGTAGTTACCTACTCCCTTGTCTTTATCTCCGAAGTGGTATCCTGCACGGACTACCCCGTATTTCAGGAAGTTATATTCGGCGCCGATTCCTGCCTGAAGTTGGCGGATTTCGGAAGGAAGCAGATAGTTGAAGTCGAGTGCCACTTGCAGACGGTTCTCCATGCTGAATGGCAGGTCGATTGCACCTCCCAGGCCTAGTTTGGCGGGAAGTTTGTAACCGTCTATCTTTTTTCCTAAGTTAGCAGCCTGGAAACCGATGCTCCAGGAAGCCATTTCATCCAAAAGAGCCATATTGCGGTGATAAGTTGCTCCGAAGTCAAGGCAAACCGAGTTTTTGGTGTCCGCATCCTTCCAAGCTTTAGCCTGTAAATATCTGAATGTAAGAGACAAGGACAGGTTCTTGGCTACAGTACTGAAATATCCGGCTTCCAGATCCCATATATGCGGGCGGAAGTTATCGTTCTGATCACCGTCCAGTCTTTGCTTCGGATTCTTAAAATGACGGAAACCTACTGTGAAACCATGATTCCCTTCTCTTCCGATTTTATAGAAAACAGATGCGCTGTGCATCGAGTAATCTTTGTTTATGTCAGCGTACGAATAACTTGCGCCCATTACTTCTTGTGAGAAAACAATGGTAGAAGCATTATGAAAGATAGCTGTACTTCCGTTGTCGGTGATAGCTAATCCCGTGCCGGCCATACCTGCTGATTGGGCATCCGGAGCAAGTTCCAGAAAGTAGGCGTTTGCGCCTCCTTGCGCAGCCAGAAAGCCGGGCAATAAGCATGAGGCGAGAAGGAAATGTTTAAGTCGTTTCATAATCAGTTATTTTTAGAGTGAGACATTCGGACAACACGTATACCTGTCCACGATTTATTATTGTTCAACATGTGATTGAAAGGCTTCTCGCTGACAACCACTTTTCCCAGCGTGGAAGAAGCGTGCAGCAGATGCAGTTTTCCGTTTACGTAATAGGCTATTCCCACATGGGCTATGTCCAGTCCGGGAAGCTTCGTAGTGATAGCGATAATATCTCCGTTCATAATCCAGGGTAATCCGTTTTCCGGTAATTCGCTTTTCGGCAACCAAGATACAGTTTTTCCGGATAATGCTTTCTCGTATTCTGCCATTTGTGTTACATTTTCCGGAGAATCAGCCAATTTTTTATATTGTTTGGGATGCGTGGACATATATGAAAGAGAAAGTTTCGTAGTACGGGAACTGTTTCGGGCTGTAACGTCAGTCAGAAAACCGTTGCGGAGACCATTATCAATCCAGTCGGAAGTATAATGCAGGCGGGAGGGGTATCCATTGATGATACCGTCCCGGTAACGTATCCTTTGCAAGTTATCGGCAAAAGAAGAACCGAGTGCTTGTGCCAGTGTATATTCTACAAAGGTCAGGCAATCTACTTCTTTGGTGTTGATAACCAGTTGCTCTACTTCGTTCCGGTCCAACGTGTTGGCCACGTATCTGGTCCCCAAGTAAGACTTTCCGATTCTTAGCATAGGGTCGGACTCGTTTGAAGTTGATTCAACGGGCTGTTGTGCAAATGCCATAACAGTGATAAGCGATATTATGATAGATAGCAGTCTCCGCATATTACTTATTTAACTTTCATTGAAGCTTTGATGAAATAGAGGATTAATAAAGCGTATGCTCCTAATGCCAACACTTCGGACCAAGTATTGTTCAACCATGCTTCATTCACCAGATTAACGCCACCGAAACGCATAGCGGCACTGATTACCCCCATTAATGCACCTCCGGCAATGAAACCGGACGCCAACAGAGTTCCTTTTTCTCCTCTTTCCGTATTCAATGCTGCGTCTTTGCTGCGGGAAGTGACATACCAGTTTACAGCACCACCCACAACCAATGGTACGTTCAATTCCAAAGGAATAAACATACCCAATGCGAAAGCTAAAGCAGGAATTTTACAAAGAGTCAAAATGATAGCTAAAACAGCTCCGATACCGTATAACAACCAAGGAGCACCAACACCGCTCATCAACGGTTCGATAACTGCTGCCATTGCATTTGCCTGTGGAGCAGCGAGTGCGCCGCTTGTGAATCCGTATGTCTTGTTCAAGATAATCATTACACCGCCTACGGTTGCAGCAGAAACGATTGTCCCTAGGAATTTCCATGTCTCCTGTTTGGCAGGAGTACTTCCCAACCAGTAACCGATCTTCAAGTCAGTGATAAAACCTCCCGCCATGGATAGTGCCGTACATACCACACCACCCATAACTAACGCAGCGACCATTCCCGAAGGACCTCGCAATCCAACGGCTACCATGACTACGGAAGCCAGAATTAATGTCATCAGTGTCATTCCCGATACCGGGTTTGTGCCTACAATGGCGATTGCATTGGCGGCTACCGTAGTAAACAGGAAAGAAATGCCGGCCACTAAAACGATTGCTACCAATGTATGCACCAGATTTCCCTGCATCACATCGAAGTAGAAAAATAACACAATCAGTATCAGTGTGATGATAGAACCAATCGCAATAATTTTCATCGAAAGATCCCGTTGCGTACGGATAATGTTTTTCTCTACATTTCCTTTACCACCCATTTCTTTGGCAGCCAGTCCGACAGCACTCTTGATGATTCCCCAGGAACGGATAATGCCGATCACACCTGCCATAGCGATACCACCGATACCGATACTCTTGGCGTAATACTTGAATATTTCTTCCGGACTCATCATGCCTACCGTAGAAGTAATCTCCGGATTCCATGCATTCAGCACGCTGTCTCCCCAGATAGCAGACATTCCCGGAATGATAATCCACCAGACAGCCAATGAACCGGCACAAATGATCGAAGCATATTTCAATCCGACGATATATCCCAAACCGAGTACTGCCGCACCTGTATTGACCTTGAATACGAGTTTTGCTTTTTCCGCCAACATCTCGCCGGCACTGCATACGCGAGTCGTGAAATTCTCGTTCCACCAACCGAATGTGGCTACGATAAAGTCATATAATCCGCCGATCATTCCTGCCATTAACAACGGTTTAGCCTGACTACCGCCTTTTTCTCCCGAAATTAATACCTGAGTAGTGGCAGTGGCTTCCGGAAAAGGATATTTGCCATGCATGTCGCTAACGAAATATTTGCGGAAAGGAATCAGGAACAGGATACCCAATACACCGCCCAGCAGGGAACTGATAAATACCTGCATAAAGGTGACGGTCATTTCGGGATACTTAGCCTGAAGAATATAGAGGGCGGGGAGGGTAAAGATAGCTCCGGCAACGATTACACCGGAACAAGCCCCTATTGACTGGATAATAACATTTTCTCCTAAAGCATTTTTTCTTTTGGCAGCTCCGGAAACTCCTACGGCAATAATTGCAATCGGGATAGCTGCTTCGAACACCTGACCTACTTTTAATCCCAGATAAGCGGCGGCAGCCGAGAAAAGGATTGCCATGGCGATACCCCATGCTACTGACCAGATGTTAACTTCCGGATAACTTTTTGAGGGAGCCATTAACGGGTTGTACACTTCTCCCGGTTTCAACTCTCTGAACGCGTTCTCGGGTAGCCCGGTGAACTTGTCTTCTTCTTGTTTCATAGTTTTATAATTTGCTAATGTGTCAATTTTATATATTCGTCCTCAAAGTAAACAAAAAAAAAGGAGAACCGAAAGATTCTCCTTTATGTTATCGCCTATTTTTTCTTATTTGGCATCTTTGGCCGTCATGTCGCCCTCGATATATAGCCTTACCATTTCTGTTTTGGCATTGGTACGCAGAGTGATTGATTTCTTGAAATGTCCTGGATATTTACCTGTTCCGTTATAAGTTACCTTGATCGTGCCTTTTTTCCCGGGCATGATAGGTTCTTTCGTATATTCAGGTACGGTACATCCGCAAGAGGCTACTGCCTGATGAATTACCAAAGGAGCGTCACCGATATTAGTAAAGGTGAATGTGCAACTGACAACCGGACTGTTTTCGGAAAACTTACCGAAATCATGGGTTGTTTTGTCAAATTTAATGTCGGCATTTGTTTGTGCAAATGCAAAACTTACTCCCATTACTAATAAGGTCATTAAAAAAAGTACCTTTTTCATTTTTCCTTCTTTTTAGTGATTACAAGTGACAAAGGTAGTGCTTTTTCCTTAAAATGTACTTTATGGAGTGCGAAATAGTATTAAACGACTCTCTTTTGTTATTTAGAGAGCTCGAACCCCAACATCATTCCGTCGTAATTATCGGCCAGTGAGCTGACTGTTTTCAAAGCGGTACTATTGCTTTTACTTCCGATAAACGCTAATAATTTGAGCAGTTTGTCCGAGTTGAACAATAATTCCAATGAGCTGGAGCTGCAATTTACTTTCGCGTGGAGATTCAGCAGTTTCAAGAATTTCAGGTCTACCTGTTTTGCGGAAGCGTCATAAGAATAAGTTCCTTTCAGTGTTTTTTTACCTACGGTACTTGTGAAAGTACTGTCGGCATTGAATGTGAAATTCATCTGTCCGGCCTTGATCCCTACTTTGCTTAGTTGTTCATCGAGCTTGTTTTCTGCCATGGTAGCGGCTGCGGCGCCTCCTGCTTTCATCAACAGATTCTCCGATTCAAATTCTACTGCCGAACCTTTGTAGTTCCATGTTCCGGTCATGTCGATCGTTTCAGGAGTTCCGGTGATAGCATTTACTACTTTCGAGATGTTGTCCTTATTTAACAAGTCTTTCCATGACTGCGCCTGGCTGTTAGTGCCCATTAGCAAGAATACTGCCATAAAGGCAAGTGATACAATGTTCTTTTTCATTTGTAATTGATTTCCTTGTTTATGTTTTCAATATAATTGAGAATTTCTGTCCGTCCTGTGCGGTTTTCCGAGGAGGAGATAAAGTAGGGGGGAAGTTCTTCCCACTGTTTACTTAACTCACGCAAATAAGCGTTGACGTTCATCTTCAGGCGGCCGCCTTTGAGTTTGTCGGCTTTGGTGAAGATGATAGAAAAAGGTATTCCGTTCTCGCCCAGCCATTCCATAAATTCGAGGTCTATATTCTGAGGCTCCAGACGGCTGTCTATCAAGACAAAGAGGTTTGTCATCTGTTCCCGTTCCAAGATATAATCTTCGATTATGGTACGTATCTGGTCTTTTCCTTTCTGTCCGCGACGGGCGTATCCATATCCCGGAAGGTCGACCAGATACCAGTTCTTGTTAATAAGAAAGTGGTTGATTAGCATTGTCTTTCCCGGGGTAGCGGAAGTCATTGCCAGTCCTTTGCGGGCGGTCAGCATATTGATAAGGCTTGACTTTCCTACGTTGGAACGGCCGATGAAGGCATATTCGGGGAAGATACCTGCCGGACATTTTTTCACGTCTGTATTGCTAATCACAAATTCTGCACTTGTTATTTCCATTTTCTTGTCATTTATTTCTTTATAATTTCGTTTATAATAAACTCGCTCATCGTTTATAATAAACTATTGCGTCGTTTATAATAAACTCTGCCATTATTTATAATAAACTCCGGAGCACCTGTTTTTATGGCGCTTTCGGCGTTTTCTCTTTTTTAGACATAAGCATTAGTCCTGCAAAGGTAAGAGTTCCATTCAACATTAGCAATTCATAGCCGAATTTATATCCGGTTTCTTTGAATATCCACCAGTCTAAAACATAGCAGAGCAGTGGGGAGGCGACAGCTGTGAGGGGAACCCGGCGGTCGTTTGTCTGTCTTCGTGTGAACAGACCGAAGGCAAACATTCCCAGTAGCGGGCCGTATGTGTAGGAGGCGATGATGTATATGGCGTCAATTACACTTTTGTTATTCAGCATTTCTACCAGGCAAATGAATAAGGCTAATAAAACAGAAAGAGAGAAATGTACCTTCTTTCTTTTACGGCATGCCACCTCTTCAGAGTCTTTTCCCGTGTTCAGCAGGTCTACGCATACACTGGTCGTCATGGCTGTCAGCGCGGAATCAGAGTTGCTGAAAGCGGCTGCGATAATTCCGATTGTAAAAAGTATCAATACCGGTTTCCCCAAGTACCCTTGTGCGGCAAACATGGGAAGAATGTCGTCGTTCATTGCCGGAAGTTCCAGTTGCATCTGTCCGGCTAGGGCTATTAGCAAAATTCCCAGGCATAAAAACAGAAGATTCAGCGGGATAAAGGAGAATCCGTAGCAGTACATATTCTTTTTTGCTTCCCGGAGGTTCCGGCAGGAAAGGTTCTTCTGCATCATATCCTGGTCTAGACCGGTCATCACTATGACGATGAAAATACCGCTAAAGAATTGTTTGAAGAAGTTCTGGCGGGATATCCAGTCGTCGAAAACGAAGATACGGCTGTGTTCGCTGCCTTGAATTGTCCGGATGATACCACTGAAATCAAGTCCCAGTTTCTGAACGGTGAAATAGATGATGAAGATCAATGCTGCAATCAGGCAGAATGTCTGCAAGGTATCTGTCCAGACGATTGTCTTTATACCGCTTTTATGGGTGTATATCCATACTAATGCTACCGAACCGACGGCTATCAGCCAGAAGGGGATATGCATTTCCTGAAATACATAGGTGTGGAGAATGAGGCAGACCAGATATAGTTTGGCAGCCGTTCCCAGCATACGTGATAAGAGAAAGAAGAAAGAGCCGGTGCGATAGGCATGTGTCCCGATGCGTGTACCGAGATAGCCGTAGATACTTGTCAGGTTGAGTCTGTAATATAAAGGAAGCAGTACGTGGGCAACAACCATATATCCGAAAAAGAATCCGAATACCGTTTGCATATAGGTCATATCCATTCCGCGTATCATTCCCGGAACGGAAACGAAAGTGACTCCGGAGATAGAGGCGCCAATCATTCCGAAGGAGACTACATACCAGGGCGATTTGTTCTCTCCCTTAAAGAACGCTGCATTCGATCCGCCTTTATGTCCGGTGATACGGGCTATTAGTAATAATGCCGCGAAGTAGCAAATAATAGTGACAAGTATCATCATATCGGCTGCAAAGGTAGTATTTTTTGTAGGTATTATAACAATAATCCGTATCTTTGCGCCAAAATATCGATAGAATAGCAATTATTATCTATGAACCAACAATATCCTTCCGTGCTGCTTGAAAAGGCAGTCGGCGAATTTTCCAAACTTCCCGGTATCGGGCGTAAAACGGCCATGAGGCTTGTGCTGCATCTGCTTCGGCAGGATACGGCTACGGTGGAAGCTTTCGGGAATTCTATTATTACTTTGAAACGTGAGGTGAAGTATTGTAAAGTATGCCATAATATATCCGATACCGAAATATGTCAGATTTGTGCCAATCCGCAGCGGGACGCTTCTACTATTTGTGTGGTGGAGAACATTCGTGATGTAATGGCAGTTGAAGCAACGCAGCAGTACCGGGGACTTTATCATGTGTTGGGCGGTGTGATTTCTCCAATGGACGGGGTAGGGCCGAGCGACCTGCAAATTGAAAGTCTGGTGCAACGGGTATCCGAAGGTGGAATAAAGGAAGTGATTCTCGCTCTGAGCACTACTATGGAAGGGGATACCACTAATTTCTATATCTACCGTAAGTTGGATAAACTAGGTGTTAAGCTGAGTGTGATTGCTCGCGGCATATCTGTGGGGGATGAACTCGAATATGCGGATGAAGTGACTCTGGGCCGTAGTATTGTGAACCGGACACTTTTTACCGGAACTGTATAATCAATTAATCTTTAGAAACTTAGAACGAACATGGAAGAACAGATAAAACGTGCTGTCAGAAATTTAAATATTAGTTATATTTTCTTTTGGGTGCTCCCTGCGTTTCTGCTTGGAGCAGGGGAGTTTGAACTCCTTCCCGTAGGAAGTTTGGCAGACAATGCACAAGCCGTTTATTATTTTGAGACATTAGGGATTCTGCTAACGGCCTTGTGTATTCCCCTTTCTCTTAAATTATTCAGCCTGGTGCTTAAAAAGAAAATAGATCAAATGACGATCACGCTTGCTTTGAAATGTTATGTGCAATGGAGCATTGTCCGTCTCGGCATATTGGAAGTCGCTATCGTTACCAATCTTTTATGCTATTATCTGACGCTTAGTACCACAGGAAATCTTTGTATGTTGATTGGTCTCACTGCTTCTCTTTTCTGTCTGCCTGGTGAGAAAAGATTGCGTAACGAACTTCATATCACGAAAGACTAAAGCACTATGAAACAGTCCTTCTTAATAAACGACCGTATTTATCTCCGTGCTGTGGAGCCAGAGGATATGGATGTGATGTACGAAATGGAAAATGACCCGTCGATGTGGGATATCAGCAATTTCACCGTTCCGTATTCCCGTTACGTATTACGACAGTACATCGAAGGTTCTCAATGCGATGTTTTTGCCGACAAGCAGCTACGTCTGATGATCGTGAGAAAATCCGATCACTGCATACTTGGTACGATTGATATTACGGATTTTGTTCCCCTTCATTCGCGGGGGGAGGTGGGAATTGCTATTCATAAGGATTATCGTCAGCAAGGATATGCGGGCGATGCATTGAATTTACTTTGTGAGTATGCTTTTGACTTTCTTTCTTTAACGCAGCTTTATGCACACGTAGCTGTCGACAATGATGTTTGTATGAAGCTATTCACATCTTGCGGTTTTGTGCAATGCGGCTTGTTAAAGAATTGGTTGCAGATAGGAGGATGCTGCAAAGATGCAGCACTTTTCCAGTGTTTGAATCCTAAATTAAACTGCAAGTGATAAAAGACGAATTGTGAACGAATGGCATATTATTTTGTTTGTCGTTCACAGTTCATCATTAATTAAGTGTGGGTACCTGTGGAAAACGTGACCACGTTTCATACTTGCTGCCTAATTTCTCTAAAGCTTTCCGCCACATGTCTTTGGTGTCGCTCTTCATCAGGTAAGATTTCTTTTCCTCGGAGACCAGCCATGTGTTTTCTCTGATTTCATTGCTCAACTGTTCACTTTCCCACCCGGAATAGCCCAGGAAGAAACGGATATGTTCGCTAATCTTATTTCCTTGTAATATGTATCTTTTTATCTCCTCAAAGTCCCCGTTCAGATAAAGTCCTTTGCAGATAGAAATAGCACCGGGAATGTCAGCTAGTGTGTGCAGATAGAATAAGGTGTCAGTCGCAATCGGACCACCTTTATATAATGGAATTTCGTCTATATACTTAAATTCCATGATGATATCGTTGAGAAGCAACGGCAGTTGCTTGTTGATGACCAATCCCATACTTCCTTCTTCCGTATGGTCAATCAGTAGAATTACAGATCTTCCAAACGTTACGTCGCGTAAAAAAGGTTCGGATATTAGAATCTTTCCTCTTGACGGCAACACATTATTTGATTGAATCTTAAATATGTCAGAGTCGATATTCATGCCACTAAAGTAAGAAAAAAAACGGAATAACAATCGTTCTTTCCGTTTTTTTTCATTTTAAGAGTAGCTTTTGTGAATATCTTCCGGTAAATATTTATACTACCGGGTGATTTTCGGCAAATAGTTTCATTCTTTCATCGAGTTGCGCATATTGGTGGTCTTTAATAAAAGAGGTACATGCGCGCAAGCCTTCCTGGTGACTTCCGGTTGTCACTAACGAAATAGCACTGACTCCATAATACATCAGTTCCTTAGCCAGCTCGCCGCTAGTCATTCCCGGATAGCCGATTGTGAAATAGAATCCGTCTGCAATAGGATCGCCCAGATCGTTATCATATACCAGATGAAAGCCATGACGAAGGAAGATTTCTTTCAATTTCTGCGCTCTTTCACCATATATTTTCACTTCATTCAGGAAGTTATATTGTCCTTCATTGGCCGCTTTCAGCATGGCAGCCATAGCAAATTGCGCCGAGTGGCTTGTTCCTGAAGAAAGGGCATAAAGTACGCGATGAATGAAAACTGTACCGAAAGTACCTCCGCCATAACGTTTCGTCAGTCCGGGATAACTCCGGTGATATAACTTATCAGATATACAACTTACACCGATACGCTGTCCGGCATAGCTGAATGCTTTTGAACCGGAAATTAGCAATACATAATTATCTGTATAATGTGCAACCGACGGCTGGAATGGTGCCTGATAAGGTTTGCTCAGATCTTGGCGGAAATCCATTGCGAAATAGGCCAGGTCTTCCAAAACAATCACATCATATTGTGTTGCCAATTCACCGATAATCCGCAGTTCTTCCTCTTTTAAGCAAATCCAACTGGGGTTATTCGGGTTCGAGTATATGATAGCGGATATATTTCCCTTCTTCAAAAAACTTTCCAGCTTCTCTTTCAGCTTATCACCGCGATAATCATATACATCGAATGTTTCATATTTCTGTCCCATTACCACCAACTGCTGTTTTTGTACCGGGAATCCGGGGTCGATAAACAGAATGGTATCTTTCTTCTCGTCACATTGGCTACAAGTAAGGAATGAAGCAAATGTGCCTTGCATGGAGCCGGTGACAGGCACGCAACCTTCCGGACTTAAATCTACATTAATAAATGCCTTGATAAAGTTGGAAGCCTCTTTTTTCAGTTCCGGCAATCCGTTAATATCAGGATATAGACTGGCAATTCCATTCTGTAATGCCGCAATTTCAGCTTTTACGCCTACTGCAGAAGGAGGAAGTCCCGGAACACCCATTTCCATTTTGATAAATTCGACTCCCGATGCTGCTTCTGCTTTTGAAGCAATAGCTTTCACTTCACGAATGGTTGCTTTAGAAAAATCGACAATTTGAAACTCATTTATGGTTTCATCAATCAGATGTCGTTCAATTGGTGTATTTTTCATTCTATTTTCTATTTTATGTAATGCTTGCAAATGTACACGATAATTCTTAATAAACCCACTTTTTCAGAAAAAAGATACTGAAGCTATTGCAGGTTTCAAAAAAATATCTACCTTTGCATCCGCATTCGAGAGGGATGCAATATCTAAAAATGGTGCGTTAGTTCAGTTGGTTAGAATACATGCCTGTCACGCATGGGGTCACGGGTTCGAGTCCCGTACGCACCGCGAAAAATAATTAAGAAGAGATACTTAGCACTGATATTTGATATATTAGTGCTTTTTTTATGTTTTTACCTTCGCTCCATTTATTATATGGTGTACATAATGTGCGACCAATTATTATAATTCGTGCGACTAATCCATGTATAACATTTATGTATATTAGCTACTTGAACTCATAAATGTGACATATTGGCTATTTTTAAAATTGTTTTCTTTACTATTATTCTGGATTGAAATGTAATATCAATTGATTAAATATGTTAATAAACAGATGCTTAAAGCTAATCACTAAAGTTGTATAAAATGAAAAAGATTACTGATTCATTATTTGTTGTTATCATCGTATGTATCTTTTGATAACAACAGCTTATTACTTCTTCCTGCCGTCATATCCCCATTTTACATAAATAGCTCCCCAGGCAAATCCTGCTCCGAATGCTGTAAGAATTATATTATCTCCTTTTTTGAGTTTATTCTCGAAATCCCAAAGGCAGAGTGGGAGAGTACCGGCACTGGTGTTTCCGTATCGTTCAATATTGACAATGACCTTTTCGGAAGGTACTCCTAAGCGTTGCGTTACAGCGCTGATTATGCGTTGATTGGCCTGATGAGGAATCACCCAGTCAATATCATTTTTGTTAAGATGATTTCTTTCAATTACAGCTTCACAGGCATCGGACATATTGGCTACGGCATACTTGAATACAGTACGTCCTTCTTGATAGATATAATGCATTTGATTATCCAATGTATAATAGGAGGGGGGACATACAGAACCACCGGCTTTTATATGCAGGAAAGGTAATCCTTTGCCGTCTGTTCTCAATACGGCATCCATAATACCTAAATCTTCGGTTGTGGCTTCCAGCATGACGGCTGCCCCTCCATCACCAAAAATAGGACAAGTGGCGCGATCTGTATAATTGATGATTGATGACATCTTTTCGGCTCCTACAACTATAATTTTCTTATAGTTTCCCGAACGGATGAAATTAGCTCCTGTTTCCAGTGCATACAAAAAACCGCTGCATACGGCTTGCATATCGAACGCAAAAGCTCTTTTCAATCCCAGCTTTTCGCATAAAAGGGATGCAGTGGAAGGAAAACGATAATCAGGAGTGGTGGTAGCAACAATAACCAGATCAATATCGTCCGGATTTGTTCTGGTACGTTGTATCAACTGCTTCGCTGCTTTACGGGCTATATAGGAGGTCCCTAGTCCTTCATCCTTCAGGATACGTCTTTCTTTTATGCCAATACGCCCCATAATCCATTCGTCGGTGGTATCTACCATTTTAGAAATCTCATCATTGGTCAAAACATAATCGGGAACATATCCTCCGACTCCTGTAATTATTGCGTTAATTTTTTCCATCCGGCTTATCTTGGTTTTGTAAATTTTGAATAGGGTGGCTAATAAAATGTGATAAAAATGCGGGCACAAATATAGATAAAAGAGAATGAAATGCAATTATCGTCTGGAAAACACTTACCTTTTTAATCAATAAAAAGGAATATTTGACCTAATTTTAGCGAAAAGGAGGAGGTGTGTCTCTTGTTACTTAGAAGGGACATATTTTGCCAATCAACGAAATAGTACTCCTGTTATTACTATGGATTTATGATAAAAGTGTTTTGTTTTTCTTGTAAAGTTGGACATTTTGGAGTAAATTGCGCAATTATTTCAAATGTGTTTTTTATAGGAGAATAACAGGTATGGATAATCATGTGGTAATAATGGCTGGTGGCATCGGTAGCCGCTTTTGGCCGATGAGCACGCCGGAATGTCCCAAACAATTTATAGACGTAATGGGATGTGGACGCTCATTGATTCAGTTGACGGCAGACCGGTTTGACGGTGTCTGTCCCAGAGAAAATATGTGGGTGGTAACTTCAGAAAAATATATAGATATTGTTCGGGAGCAGTTGCCGGAAATTCCGGAAAGTAATATTCTGGCGGAACCTTGTGCGCGGAATACGGCCCCTTGTATTGCTTTTGCCTGTTGGAAGATAAAGAAAAAACATCCGAATGCTAATGTGGTGGTGACTCCTTCGGACGCATTGGTTATTGATACGGGAGAATTCCGTCGGGTGGTGGAGAAGGCTCTTCGTTTCACTGATGATAGCAGTGCCATTGTGACAATCGGTATCCGGCCGACCCGTGCGGAAACGGGATACGGTTATATTGCCGCCGCCGACCAGCTTCAAACTGATAAGGAGATATTTACAGTAGATGCATTTAAGGAAAAACCGGACAAAGAAACGGCCGAGAAATATCTGTTGGAAGGCAATTACTTTTGGAATGCAGGAATCTTTGTATGGAATGTGCGTACTATTACTTCCGTGATGCGTGTATATGCTCCGGGGATAGCACAGATTTTTGATCGTATTTTCCCGGATTTCTATACTGAAAAAGAAAATGAATCAATCAAGAAGCTGTTTCCGACCTGTGAAAGTATTTCTATTGACTATGCAGTAATGGAGAAGGCACAGGAGATCTATGTGCTTCCTGCTTCTTTCGGCTGGTCGGATTTAGGGACATGGGGAGCCCTCCGTGGACTATTGCCACAGGATAAATCGGGCAATGCTATGGTGGGAACTGATATTCGTTTGTATGAAAGCAAGAATTGTATTGTTCATACCAGTGAAGAAAAGCGCGTGGTAATACAAGGATTGGACGGATATATTATTGCCGAAAAAGATGATACGCTGCTGATTTGTAAATTGGAAGAAGAACAGAGAATCAAAGAGTTTTCAAAATAAGAACTCATTCCGATTTCTGATATTCTTGTGGCGTCATTCCTGTCATTCGCTTGAAAAACTTACAGAAAAAAGAAGGATTAGGGAAGTTCAATTCATCAGAAATTTGATAGACAAGCAGGTTGCTATGTTTTAGCAATACTTTAGCTTCTAGTATAATGGACTGGTTTATCCAGTCCATTACTGTTTGTTGGCTGGTCTGCCGGATGAGGGTGTTCAGGTAACGGGGGGTGAGGCATAACTTGTCTGCGTAAAAGCCGACATTGCGTTCTGTCTTGCTATAAGAGTTGACTAGAGAAATAAATTGCTGGAAAATACTCTCTTGATGTGTCAAACGCTCTCCTTTCATTTGATTATAGTGTTTAGCTATATATTCTATATTGTATAAAAGGCTGGCGATAAGATGTCGTATAGCTTCCCGGCGGAAAGGAGGTTCTTGCAGAATGCTCCAGATTAAACTGAAATACTTCTCTAGTTGTATATGTTCCTGCGGAGTTAATGATAACAGAATATTTCTTTGATGATGTAAGAGATAGGTGAAAAAATCTTCTTTCTCGGAGATAGGGAGGAAGTTGTTATCTATGGCTATCATTTGCATATCGAAATCAGGAGAGACTTCTATGACCTGAATAATAGAGGTGGGAGTCATTAATGATAGGTTTCCTGCTTGCAGATTATGTTCTATCAGATTAATAGAAACACGTGCAACGCCTTGTTTGACCAGTGCGATACGACCTTCTTTTATACGATACGGCTGTCCGAACGCGAAAAGACTCGGTTCCATTTTAATGAAGCTGTTGACGAATCCGAACTCAGAGGAAATAAAACGAAATTCGTTATGACGAACAATTTTGTAGTTCTCCAACATTTTAAGTCCCAAGTCTAACGGTGCTTTCTTCTGTTCCATTCTATTTTTTCTTTTCCTGCAAAGGTAATAAAAAGATATTTCTTAATTCTTTTTTTCTGATTTATCGAACTATTGGAACATATTTACCAACTCATAGAGAGTGACTGTATATTTGAAACCTCTTATCTTTGTCTTTCGAAAAACTAATAGAAAAAGATGCGTATGAAAAGAATGGTTTTCAGTCTCTCCTTTTTATTGTTTGTATCGGGGATGTATGCGCAAATCACGTTGGAGGAATGTCAACGAAAGACGCAGGAAAATTATCCGTTGGTACATCAATATGGATTGGTGGAGAAGACAAAGGAATATAATCTGGAGAATGCGGCCAAAGGTTATCTGCCTCAGTTTGCTCTTTCGGCCAAGGCTTCTTATCAAAGTGATGTGACGGAATTGCCGGTGAAGATTCCCGGTGTGGAACTAAAGAGATTGCCTAAAGACCAATATCAGGTAATGCTGGAACTGCAACAGAAAATCTGGGACGGTGGAGGAATCCGGATGCAGAAGAAACAGACGATAGCGGAGGCTGACGTGGAGAAAGAGAAGCTGAACGTGGATATGTATTCGTTGAATAGCCGGGTAAATGATCTTTATTTCGGGATACTTTTACTGGATGAGCAGTTGCGGCAGAATGCTTTGTTGCAGGATGAGTTGGGACGGAATTATCGTCAGATCACCGCCTATGTGGAAAATGGAATTGCTAATCAGGCTGATCTGGACGCTGTGAAGGTGGAGCAGTTGAACACGCAGCAGAAAAGAGTGGAACTTGCTTCCTTGCGCGTTGCGTATCTGGAGATGCTTTCCATATTGATAGGCGAGGAATTATCTCAGGAAACACAACTGGAGAAACCGGTTCCGCAAAATGATGTTTCGGCAGTCAGCGACATCCGCCGGCCGGAACTGTCGTTGTTTGATGCGCAGGGTGCAGGGTTGCAGATACAGGAGAAAGCATTGAATGTACGCCACTTGCCACAGTTTGGATTATATGTGCAAGGTGCTTATGGGAATCCGGGATTGAATATGCTGAAGAATGAGTTCTCTCCTTATTATATAGCCGGTGTCCGACTCTCGTGGAATTTCGGGAGTCTGTATACACTGAAGAATGACCGGCAGGTGATTGAGAACAAACGTCGGCAACTGAATAATAACCGTGATGTGTTTCTTTTTAATACGCGTCTGGAAATGACGCAGCAGGATCAGGCAATTCGTTCATTGGAGAAACAGATGAAGGATGATGACGAGATTATCCGCTTGCGTACCAACATTCGGAAATCGGCGGAAGCCAAAGTGGCGAACGGTACTTTGACGGTGACTGAGATGCTTCGGGAACTGACGAATGAAAGTTTGGCACGCCAGACGAAAGCGATGCACGAAATCCAGCGGTTGAAAGGTATCTATCAATTGAAATATACTACAAACCATTAATTAGATTTTCTTCGGATATGAAACGAATGATAAAAATAGGAATAGGAGGGATAGCATTGACAATGCTATCTGCCTGCGGAAATGGAACGCCTGACTATGATGCGACAGGCACGTTTGAAGCAACGGAAGTTATAGTTTCCGCTGAAGCTGCTGGCAAATTGTTGAATTTGGATATTGAGGAAGGGAAGCGGTTGCAGACTGGAGAGGAAATCGGCCTGGTGGATACGCTTCAGTTGTACTTGAAAAAACTACAACTGGAGGCTAACATGAAATCGGTGGAAAGCCAGCGTCCGGATTTAGCCAAACAAATTGCTGCTACCAAACAGCAGATTGCTACGGCTGAGCGGGAGAAAAAGAGAGTGGAGAATTTGCTTACGGCAGGAGCGGCAAACCAGAAACAATTGGATGACTGGGATGCGCAGGTTAAACTGCTTGAACGACAGCTTGCAGCTCAAGAATCATCGTTGCTGAATAGCACGAATAGTTTGACGGAGCAGGGAAACTCCGTTGCCATACAAGTGGCACAAGTGAAAGACCAATTGAATAAGTGTCATATTCAGTCGCCGATTGAAGGCACGGTATTAGCGAAATATGCAGAAGCCGGTGAACTGGCGGCTGTTGGCAAACCTCTGTTTAAGGTGGCCGAAATAGATCGTATGTATCTGCGGGCTTACATCACTTCGGAGCAGCTATCACAAGTGAAACTGGGTGATAAGGTGACGGTATATTCCGATTATGGAAATTCGGAGCAGAAGGCTTATACGGGTGTAATTACGTGGATTTCCGAACGGTCGGAATTTACACCCAAAACCATTCTGACGAAGAACGAACGTGCCAATCTGGTGTATGCGGTAAAGATTGCCGTGGAAAATGACGGAGCGTTGAAAATTGGTATGTATGGCGGAGTCAAGTTTTGATGACGAAGAACCGGAAAGATGAGAAAAGGAGAACCTATAGTCGTTGTAAAGTATGTAAGTAAGAGCTACGGAAAAGTGGAAGCTCTGAAAGAGGTTTCTCTTGTTGTAGAGCAGGGGGAAATCTTCGGGCTTATTGGTCCCGATGGTGCGGGCAAGAGTACGTTGTTCCGCATCTTGACGACCCTGTTGCTTGCAGATAAAGGCTCGGCAACTGTCGGAGGGCTGAATGTGGTGGAAGACTATGAACTGATTCGTACCAAAGTGGGGTATATGCCCGGTCGTTTTTCTTTGTACCAGGATCTTTCGGTAGAAGAGAATCTGGAGTTGTTTGCTACCGTATTCCATACGACGATTCAAGAGAATTATGCTTTGATTAAAGATATTTATCAACAGATAGAGCCTTTTAAGAAGCGGAGAGCGGGAGCTTTGTCGGGAGGTATGAAGCAGAAACTTGCATTAAGTTGTGCGCTGATTCACAAACCCGATATTTTGTTCTTGGATGAACCTACCACAGGAGTTGATCCGGTGTCTCGTAAAGAGTTCTGGCAGATGTTGCGAAACTTACGGGAACAGGGCATTACGATTATTGTTTCGACTCCTATTATGGATGAAGCCCGCCAGTGCGACCGGATAGCTTTTATCAATCATGGAGAGATTCATGGAATTGATACTCCCGAACGGATTTTACAGGAATTTGCTTCCATTCTTTGTCCGCCTTCGTTGGAACGGGAAGAAGTACAACATGCAATGGCTCCTGTTATTGAAGTAGAACAACTGACAAAATGTTTCGGCAATTTCACTGCGGTCGACCATATTTCTTTTCAAGTGAACCGTGGAGAAATTTTCGGTTTTCTGGGAGCGAACGGAGCAGGAAAGACGACTGCAATGCGTATGTTATGCGGACTAAGCAAGCCAACGTCCGGGGTAGGGAAAGTCGCCGGATTTGATATATCCCGGGAAGCGGAACAAGTGAAAAAGCATATTGGCTATATGAGCCAAAAATTCTCTCTATATGAGGATTTGAAGGTTTGGGAGAACATTCGCCTGTTTGCGGGGATTTATGGGATGAAGGAAAAAGATATAGAACAGAAGACTGATGAACTGCTGGAACGCTTGGGATTTTCTGCCGAGCGGAACACGTTGGTTAAAAGCCTTCCTTTGGGCTGGAAACAGAAGCTGGCTTTTTCGGTCTCTATTTTCCATGAGCCGAGAATTGTCTTTCTGGATGAACCTACGGGCGGGGTTGACCCTGCTACGCGCCGGCAGTTCTGGGAACTGATCTATCAGGCAGCCGACCGGGGAATTACTGTATTTGTAACTACGCATTATATGGATGAGGCTGAATATTGTAACCGGATTTCCATTATGGTGGACGGGCAGATCAAGGCTCTTGACACACCGGCCCGTCTGAAGCAGCAGTTCGGAGCAGATACAATGGATGATGTTTTCCAACAATTGGCCCGCCATGCGGTACGTAAAGCAGATTGATTATGAAACAGTTTATAGCTTTCGTAAAGAAGGAGTTTTACCATATTTTCCGGGATCGGCGTACGATGCTGATTCTGTTGGGAATGCCTGTCGTGCAGATTATCCTATTCGGCTTCGCTATCAGTACGGAGGTAAAAAATGTCCGGCTTGCTGTTCTCGATCCCTCTAATGATGTGGTGACACGGAAAATCATTGATCGGCTGGATGCTAGTGAGTATTTCACTGTCACCAGGCGTTTTCATTCTCCGCGGGAAATGGAGGCTGCCTTCTTGAAAAATAAAATAGATATGGTGGTTGTCTTTAACGAACATTTTGCCGACGGACTTTATTGCGGTGACGCACGTGTCCAGTTAATTGTGGATGCAACAGACCCTAATATGTCGACCTCGCAAATCAACTATGCTACGGGCATTGTGTCTGCGGTAGGACAGGAGATGATATCTCCGGGCATATCGTCGTCGGCTCGTCTGACTCCGGACATAAAGTTACTGTATAACCCGCAAATGAAGAGCGCCTATAACTTTGTTCCGGGAGTAATGGGATTGATTTTGATGTTGATTTGCGCAATGATGACTTCTATCTCTATTGTCCGTGAGAAGGAAACAGGCACAATGGAAGTCTTGTTGGTATCGCCTGTCAAACCGCTGTTTATCATTCTGGCGAAGGCAGTTCCTTATTTTGTATTGTCGTTTGTCAATTTGGTGACGATTCTGTTGCTTTCTGTATTTGTACTGGATGTACCGGTAGTGGGCAGCCTGTTTTGGTTGGTGGTGGTGTCTTTGCTGTTTATTTTTGTCTCGTTGTCGTTGGGATTGCTGATTTCATCGGTAACACGTACACAAGTGGCGGCTATGCTGGCTTCCGGCATGATTCTGATGATGCCTACCATGGTGTTGTCCGGTATGATTTTCCCTGTGGAGAGTATGCCGTTGATTCTTCAGTTGATATCGGATATTATTCCGGCCCACTGGTATATCCAGGCTGTACGTAAACTGATGATTGAAGGAGTATCGGTTGTACTGGTATTTAAGGAGATTGGCATTTTGTTGTTAATGGCAACCGTGCTTATCACTGTCAGCATTAAGAAGTTTAAATATCGATTGGAGTAACGGTTATGATAAAGTTTCTGATAGAAAAAGAGTTTAAACAGTTGCTTCGCAACTCGTTTCTACCGAAGTTGATTCTTATTTTTCCTTGTATGATTATGCTGTTGATGCCTTGGGCGTTGAATATGGAGATAAAGAATATTCGGTTGAATATAGTTGACAATGACCATTCTGCAGTTTCGCAACGATTGGTGAATAAGATTGCCGCTTCTACTTATTTCCATTTAACGGAGGTCCCGGCTTCGTATGAAGAAGGATTACGGAATATTGAACTGGGTACGGCGGATATTGTCATGGAGATTCCTAGGCATTTGGAGCGTGACTGGATGAATGGGAGAGATGCGCACATATTAGTAGCCGCCAACTCGGTGAATGGAACAAAAGGCGGATTAGGCAGTTCTTATCTGACCGCTATTATTAATGGTTATGCGTCCGAATTACGCTCGGAACGTCCGGAGGCTGTTTCTGTATCCGGAATCATTCCTTCTATCCGTATTGATACGCAAGGGCTGTTTAACCCGAATCTGAATTATAAGCTCTATATGATTCCGGCATTAATGGCAATGCTGTTGACATTGATTTGTGGTTTTCTGCCGGCTTTGAATGTGGTCAGTGAGAAAGAAGTCGGGACCATTGAACAGATAAATGTTACTCCTGTACCTAAATTTACTTTTATTCTTGCTAAACTTTTGCCTTACTGGATTGTAGGTTTTATTGTGTTGACATTATGTTTTGTGTTGGCTTGGCTGCTTTATGGGATAGTACCTGTGGGGCATTTTAGTATGATCTATCTCTTGGTGATTTTTTTTGTATTGGTGATGTCTGGTTTTGGGTTGGTTATATCCAACTATTCAGCGACGATGCAGCAATCTATGTTTGTGATGTTCTTTTTCATGTTGATTCTGATGTTGATGAGCGGACTGTTTACACCGGTTAGCAGTATGCCGGAATGGACGCAGGCTATCACTGTATTCAATCCTTTAAAATATTTTATAGAGGCGATGCGTATGGTATATCTGAAAGGAAGCGGCTTGGTCGATTTATTGCCGGAGATAGGCATTCTGTCTCTTTTTGCTGTATTCTTCAATAGTTGGGCGGTGATTAGCTATAGGAAAAGCCGGTAAACGGTAGGTTGAATTTGTTTCAAAGCATGAAACACTTTGTTTCACTATGGGAAACACTTCGTTTCTCGGTGAGAAACATTTTGTTTCCCGTAAGGAAACACATTGTTTCAAGTAGGGTTGAAACAATGTGTTCCAAATCCGTTTGAAACTCTTTGCATAAACTGTGCTTCCCTTTTAAACCAGTTTGAATCTTAATCGTAGAGTTTGTCTTGCTTCGTCATAATCATAGCTAATGATTTTGAAAGTGCCCACTTCGGAGGTATGGGAGACGTGTGCCCCGATACAAGCGCAAGCGTCATAATCTCCTATACGTATGATGCGAAGTGTTTCGCTGGCATCTTCCGGCAACTTGCTAAGATCTACAATATTTTTTGCCTGTTCGTGTGTCATGAATTCAATTGTTACGGGCAAGTTCTGGTTGATTACTTCGTTCACCTTATTTTCGATCGCTTGAATTTGTTCCGCTGTCGGAGAAGAGGAAAGAATATAGTCACATTTACTTTTTTTCCTTTCTATATGGGCATTACGTGAGCGTGGACAACCGAATGTCTTCACCATAGTGGCATTCAATAAATGCTCCGCAGTGTGCATAGGAGGATACTCCTGTTTGTTGTGGTCGTTGAGTTGAATTTGTTGTTCCATAATTGTTTTTATTTTCCGATAATAATCTTGTCTCCTAAAAAATGAGGTTGTTTGTTTATTGCCAAGTCAATAAACATTTTGACTCTTGCAAATAATTCTCGAATATTAGTTTTCAGTCCTGAATAAGCATTCACGTCTTTGGCGTTGTAACCGATAGCGTTTATTCCATTCTTTTCTGCTAAATAAATAGCTCGTTCATTGTGAAAACGTTGAGAAATAATTGTTAGTCGGCTTTGTCCGAACACTTCTTTGGCACGAACAACGGAATCGAGTGTGCGAAATCCTGCATAATCCAGATAAATGTATTTTTCCGGGACTCCTCTTTGCATAAGTGCTTTCTTCATCTCTTCCGGTTCATTATAATTTTCTTTACGATTGTCGCCACTGATAAGGATATAATTTATCTTTCCGGCTTTGTATAATTCAAGAGTTGCAAAAATACGGTAGTCAAAATATAAATTGTTATTCCCGTTTTTTAGTTTGGGAGAAGTACCAAGCAATAGCCCTACATTGTTTTTAGGTGTTTCTGTAATTTCAGTATATAATTTTTGAGATGCATTCTTCTTGATTCGCCGGTTGCATATAATAATGCTAATTACACATAGAATGGTTATTATTAAAGTGATATAGAGTAATTTTCGTTTCATTTTCCTTTTATATGAATAGTGTACAAAAATACGACTCTTTTTCAGGAAATCAAATGTATGGACATAAAAAAAGGAGCAACGCCTTGCTCCAACCTTTGTTAACCTTAAATCTAATACTATGAAAAACACATTGCAAAGGTACGGACTTTTGCGACATTAGCAAATAATTCAAGAAAAACAATATGTTATATAACATAGATTAAGAAAATGTACTTCCATGTTAACGGTTATTCGCTGATTGAGTAGTAAAATGTAGCAGGATTCTTTATCTTTGCATGCAATTAATATTTCACTAATACTTAAAATATAAACATGAAGGAGAAAAGAATAAGCCAGTGGATCATGTTGGCTGTTGTTTGTCTGAGTTTCTCAGTAGGAGAGACGTTTGCACAGGAAAGAGATTTTGCGAACTCTGCTCGTTTTGCTAAAGAGAATGCGGCATTGCCGAAGCCGTCAAAGAAGGAAAAAAGAGTTGTTTTTATGGGTAATTCGATAACGGAAGGTTGGATAAGGACTCATCCTGATTTCTTTAAGTCAAACGGATATATTAGTCGTGGTATCAGTGGGCAGACTTCTTATCAGTTTTTGTTGCGTTTTCGGGAAGATGTGATAAATCTTTCTCCGGCTTTGGTCGTTATTAATGCAGGAACGAACGATGTAGCGGAAAATACAAATGTTTACAATGAAGATCAAACCTTTGGTAACATCGTTTCTATGGTAGAGTTGGCTAAAGCGAATAAGATTAAGGTGATATTAACTTCCGTTCTTCCTGCCGCCGCCTTTAAGTGGAGAATGGAAATCAAAGATGCGCCACAGAAGATTCAAGCATTAAATGCTCGTATAGAGGCTTATGCGAAGGCTAATAAAATTCCGTTCGTGAATTATTATAAGGTAATGGTGGTTGATGAAAATCAGGCATTGAATCCTCAATATACAAAAGACGGAGTTCATCCGACGAGTGAGGGATATGATATAATGGAGCCGTTGATTAAAAGTGCAATAGATAAGGCGCTTTAATTTATTTATAATGAAGTCGGGGCAACCCGACTTTCAGGAGAAAATTTAAGGAAGATTGTATAAGCGTAGAGTCCGGATCACAAGTAATATTATATTAGGAAGTCCACCTGGCGTATGGGCATAAAAAAAGGAGCAACGCCTTGCTCCAACCTTTGTTAACCTTAAATCTAATACTATGAAAAACACACTGCAAAGATACGTTGTTTTGCCATATCTGCAAATTAACAGCAGATAAAAGGTGTTTTTATAACACTAATTAAAAAATGGATGTTTGTATTATAGACTTGTTAAGAATTTATAGCCCTTAATACCCAGAATATAGTATGTGGAGAATGAGGAAAGTTTATCCCCATTTCTCCTTCATAAGGTCTTCCAGTTTCAATAATTCATCGCGATATTGCGCAGCTTCGATAAATTCCAGTTTCTTGGCTGCCTCTTGCATTAGTTTGCGGGTACGTTCGATGCTCTTTTCCATTTGCGCTTTGCTCATATACTGTACCACCGGATCTGCTGCAATATTCGGAGTAGAAGGTTCAACATAAGCGTGCTTTTCTTTCAGCAGTTCTTCTGTTTCCGAGTTTGCATTTCCGAATACTGATAGATTTCGAGCCTTTTTAATCTGTTGGGGAGTGATTCCGTTTGCTTCATTGTAAGCCAACTGTTTTTCGCGGCGGCGGTTAGTCTCGTCAATGGTGAGTTTCATACTGTCCGTCATTCTGTCGGCATACATGATAACTTTTCCATTGACATTGCGGGCAGCACGTCCGGCGGTCTGTGTCAGGGAACGGTGTGAACGGAGGAATCCTTCCTTATCTGCATCAAGGATAGCAACAAGTGATACTTCCGGAAGGTCAAGCCCCTCACGAAGCAGGTTGACACCAATCAGTACATCGTATATACCTTGCCGGAGATCATCCATAATCTTCACACGCTCCAAAGTGTCGACATCACTGTGGATATAATTGCATCTTACATTATTATTAAGGAGATATTCGGTCAGTTCTTCAGCCATGCGTTTGGTGAGAGTAGTGACAAGCACACGTTCGCTTTTTTCGATACGAAGCTGGATTTCTTCCATTAAATCATCAATTTGATTCAGGCTCGGCCGGACTTCAATGATAGGATCAAGCAGGCCGGTGGGACGAATCACTTGTTCTACGACAATACCTTCAGACTGAATCAATTCATATTCTGCCGGAGTGGCACTGACATAGATCACCTGCTTTGCCATTTCTGCAAACTCTTCAAATTTTAACGGACGGTTGTCCATGGCTGCGGGCAAACGGAAGCCATATTCTACAAGATTGATTTTACGGGCACGGTCTCCTCCGTACATGGCACGGATTTGTGGTACGCTAACATGGCTTTCGTCAATAACAATCAAGAAATCGTCCGGGAAGAAATCGAGCAGGCAGTATGGACGAGTACCGGCAGCCCGACCATCGAAGTAACGTGAATAGTTCTCTATCCCGGAGCAGTGTCCCAACTCCCGGATCATTTCCATATCATAAGTAACCCGTTCATAGAGCCGTTTGGCCTCGTATTCTTTGCCGATTGATTCAAAGAAGGCAACCTGTTTGGTCAGATCATCTTCTATTTCATGAATGGCACGGAGAGTCGCCTCCTTGGTAGTCATGAACAGATTTGCCGGATAAATCTTGTAAGCTTCGAAAGGAGCAATGGTGACTCCGGTCACTGGGTCTACCTCTTCTATACCGTCAATTTCGTCACCCCAGAAAGTGACACGGAGCAGATTGTCCGTATAGGCCAGATAAATATCTACTGTATCTCCCTTGACACGGAAATTCCCACGGTTTAGGTCAATGTCGTTGCGTACATATAAACTATCTACTAGCCGGCGGAGGAATACGTTGCGGTCGAGCATACGTCCCCGTTCGATTTCTATGACATTTTTATAGAAGTCCGAAGGATTTCCCATGCCATAGATACAAGAAACGGAAGACACCACGACCACATCCTTTCGTCCGGAGAGTAGGGCAGAAGTGGCAGCAAGACGGAGTTTGTCAATTTCGTCATTGATAGCAAGGTCTTTTTCTATATAAGTATCACTGTTGGGTAGATAGGCCTCCGGCTGATAATAGTCATAGTAAGAAACATAGTATTCTACCGCATTATTCGGAAAAAATCCCTTAAACTCGCTGTATAACTGTGCAGCCAGCGTTTTGTTATGGCTTAGAATCAACGTCGGCTTGTTGATGTTAGCAATAACGTTGGCGATAGTGAATGTCTTTCCCGAACCGGTAACTCCTAATAAAGTCTGTGCAGGAAGTCCCTGGATTACTCCGTCTGTTAGTTGGGCAATCGCTTCCGGTTGGTCTCCGGTGGGTTTGTAGGCTGATGTTAATTCAAAATTCATAGTTAAATCCTAAAAAGTGGAGCAATATTCGGTAAAATAATCGAGATAACAAATCATTTTTCCAAATAAATCCTTTACTTTGCAACATATTAATATCAAAAAACAGATTCATACAACTAGTAATACCAGAAACACATGATTTGGAATGAGAGCATTGAGTGTATGGACCGCGAAAGTCTTCGCAAGATTCAAAGCATACGACTCAAGAAAATTGTAGATTACGTTTATCACAACACCCCCTTCTATCGGAAGAAAATGCAGGAAATGGGTATCACGCCCGATGACATCAACAGTATTGATGATATTGTGAAACTGCCGTTTACCACAAAACATGATTTAAGAGATAACTATCCGTTCGGACTTTGTGCCGTGCCGATGAGTCAGATTGTGCGTATTCATGCGTCTTCCGGTACTACCGGAAAACCGACCGTTGTCGGATATACCCGTAAGGACTTGTCTTCATGGGCAGAATGTATCTCACGTGCTTTTACTGCTTATGGTGCCGGCCGTTCGGATATTTTCCAGGTGTCTTATGGATACGGACTTTTTACAGGTGGATTGGGAGCACATGCCGGTGCAGAAAATATCGGAGCATCCGTGATTCCGATGTCCAGCGGTAATACGGAGAAACAAATCACACTGATGCATGATTTCGGTTCAACGGTGCTTTGTTGTACTCCTTCTTATGCACTTTATCTGGCTGATGCGATCAAAGACTCCGGTTTGCCCCGCGAAGAATTCAAGTTGAAAGTCGGTGCTTTTGGTGCGGAACCCTGGACGGAGCAAATGCGCCATGAAATTGAAGAAAAACTGGGTATCAAGGCTTATGATATTTATGGCTTGAGTGAGATTGCCGGACCGGGTGTGGGGTACGAATGTGAATGCCAACACGGCACTCACTTGAATGAAGACCATTATTTTCCGGAAATTATTGATCCCAATACCCTGCAACCTGTTGAACCCGGGCAAACGGGTGAACTGGTATTTACTCATTTGACAAAAGAAGGGATGCCACTATTACGTTACCGTACTCGTGACTTAACTGCCTTGCATTATGACACATGTTCCTGTGGTCGTACGTTGGTACGTATGGATCGTATCTTGGGACGTAGTGATGATATGCTGATTATTCGTGGGGTGAATGTCTTCCCGACACAGATCGAATCTGTTATTCTTGAAATGGCAGAATTTGAACCGCATTACCTGTTAATAGTAGGCCGTGAAAATAATACCGATACCATGGAACTCCAGGTGGAAGTACGTCCGGATTTTTATTCGGACGAAATCAACCGGATGTTGGCATTGAAGAAGAAATTGGCAGGACGTTTGCAAAGTGTACTCGGATTGGGTGTTAACGTGAAACTGGTAGAACCACGTAGTATTGAACGTAGCGTGGGTAAAGCGAAACGAGTGATTGATAACAGAAAACTGTAAACCTAATACTTAAATAATTATGGTAGCAAAACAACTTTCTATCTTTTTGGAAAACAAGTCAGGTCGTTTGACGGAAGTGACTGAAGTGCTGGCAAAAGAAAATATCAACCTTTCTGCCTTGTGCATCGCCGAAAATGCTGATTTTGGCATTCTGCGTGGAATTGTATCCGATCCGGATAGAGCATACAAAGCCTTAAAAGACAATCATTTTGCAGTGAATGTGACTGATGTGGTCGGCATTAGCTGTCCGAACGTACCAGGAGCTTTGGCAAAGGTACTGGGATATTTGTCTGCTGAAGGAGTGTTTATTGAATATATGTACTCATTTGCTAACAACAATATTGCAAATGTGGTGATTCGCCCCAGCAATCTGGATAAATGCATCGAAGTGCTGAAAGAAAAGAAAGTCGACCTGTTGGCGGCAAGCGATTTGTATAAATTGTAGTATTATAGCTGAAATGTAGACAGTAGAAAATGAATTGTAAATAATATGCGGTGAATAGGTTGCGCTTTTAAGTGATGTGCAGTTTATTCACCGTATATTGTTTCCGGTTCGCCGTTATTTTCTCCCCTTTTGTCGATGTTTAACGCCTTTTATGTATTAAAAAACATAGATTAATTGCTAAATTCCCAGCGAATAAGTAACTTTGCGCATTATTTTTAAATAGGATGAAGAAAAATATCATTATAACTTTGCTTGCGGCAGCCACTCTGACATCATGTGGAGAGTATAATAAATTGCTGAAAAGCACCGATTACGAATACAAGTACGAAGCCGCCAAAAACTATTTTGCGAAAGGGCAGTATAACCGCTCAGCTACTTTGCTGAACGAGTTAATAACCATTCTTAAAGGAACCGATAAAGCGGAAGAATCCTTGTATATGTTGGGTATGAGCTATTATAATCAGAAAGATTATCAGACAGCAGCCCAGACATTTATCACCTATTTTAATACATATCCGCGTGGCACATTTACCGAATTGGCACGTTTCCATGCAGGTAAGGCTTTGTTCTTGGATACTCCGGAACCACGTCTGGACCAATCGAGTACTTATCAGGCTATCCAACAATTACAGATGTTCATGGAATACTTTCCGAATAGTGTCAAGAAGCAGGAAGCTCAGGATATGATTTTTGCTTTGCAGGATAAGCTGGTGTTGAAAGAACTTTATTCGGCAAAACTATATTATAATTTGGGTAATTATATGGGTAATAATTATGAGTCTTGTGTAATCACGGCTCAGAATGCACTGAAAGATTATCCTTATACCGATTATCGCGAAGAACTTTCTATATTAATTCTGCGTGCAAGATACGAAATGGCTATTTATAGCGTGGAAGATAAAAAGGCGGATCGTTATCGTGAAACTGTTGATGAGTATTATGCTTTTAAGAATGAGTTTCCGGAAAGCAAGTACTTGAAAGAGGCTGAGAAAATATTTAATGAATCACAAAAAGTAATTAAAGACTAAATTTAAATAGATTTATGGACTACAAAAAAACGAATGCTCCTGCTACAACGGTAACCCGTGACATGATGGAACTCTGTGCCGATACAGGAAATGTTTATGAAACTGTTGCTATTATTGGTAAGCGTGCTAACCAGATCAGCGTGGAAATCAAGAACGACCTTTCTAAGAAATTGGCAGAGTTTGCTTCTTACAATGATAACTTGGAAGAAGTATTTGAGAATAGAGAGCAAATCGAAATTTCTCGTTATTATGAGAAGTTGCCGAAACCGGACTTGATTGCTACGCAAGAATACATCGAAGGGAAAATATATTATAGAAATCCGGCAAAGGAAAAGGAAAAACTTCAGTAATTTATTTTCTGACGAAAGAATTGATAGTCAAGTAGTAAGCGGGAAAGTAATTCCTATTCCTTATTGCTTGGCTATTATTGTTTAACTTAACTACTATTAGAATACTTATGATTCAACGAATTCAAACAGTTTATTTACTGATTGTTACAGGGTTGCTTATTACGGCAATGTGTTTGCCAATGGGATATTTTACTGATACAATGGGCGAACATCCCTTCAAAGCTTTAGGAATGGATGTAAATGGTGCTTTTCAATCTACATGGGGATTGTTTGGCATATTGATGCTTAGCACTATAGTTGCTTTTGCTACTATCTTTTTATATAAGAATCGTATGTTGCAGATTCGTATGTCTATTTTCAATAGCTTGCTGCTGGTAGGATATTATATTGCTTTCTTTGCTTTTTATTTTGCATTGAAAAACGATGAGAATCTTTTCCGTATCGGTTGGGCGCTTTGTTTACCCCTTGTTTCTATCATTCTGAATATACTGGCTATCCGTTCTACAGGACGTGATGAAGTTATGGTTAAAGCTGCCGATAGATTGAGATAATCGTCAGAAATAAGAATATAATATAAAATGGCCACTGTTTCAGCAATGAACTAGTGGCCATTTTTATAATCTGATGAGAGATTATTTATTTCTTCAAATCAAAAAGATAGGTGAGTTTTACAGTGATTGTGCCATGCGCTGCGCGGGCGAAATAATCTTTTTTTGTTGTACAGTAGAAGTCTGATAAGGCAAAATAATAACGACCTTCTACCAAAAAACTGCCGGCTTTTTTCGTTCTTAGTTCTACGCCGCCACCGCCAGTGATACCATAATCGAATTTATTCTGGATCTTAACTCCATATATCGCTTTCTGGGTGTTCGACAACGTATTCATATCTATGCCCTCTATTGTTTCCGATTCGCCGATCAGAAAACCGATTTGAGGACCTGCATGAACAAAGAACTGCAAACCTCTTTCTCGTCCGAAAGCAAGATGCGCAAGAAAAGGGATATCGACATAGGTCATCTTGCGGGTATATGTCTTGCCGGGTACTTTAATCGTTTGCCCGTTTTCATCTTCCATTTCAAATAACTCATCCCAGCCTCGTTGTGAGATATTAAGTTCTACTTGTGCGCCACAGATCATGGCAAAATACTTTTCGGAAATATAACGTGCCGTCAATCCTCCGGTAATTCCCATAAGGCTGTTTTGCTTAATAGTAGGAGTGAAGGAAGCGCTGTTCAGGTTGACACCTCCATTGACACCAACAGAGAAGTTACTTCGTGGCTCTCCGATCTGTGCAGTAGCAGGAAAAACAAGTCCTGTAAGCAGGAGTGTTGCGAGCAAAAATGTCTTTATCTTTATCATTTTCGTATTATTCGAAATCAAGTTTTACTAATTCAAAGTTCTTAGTGAAACGTATGAAGAACACCTTTTTATTAATAAATCCTCCCCAGTTGTTTACACGCTCGAATTTGAAACCGGTCTGGATAGGAGTAAGGTTCATCTTGGACAGGTTATTTTCCAGTTCCGAGCCATAGCGTGACAATCCTTTCAGGAAGAAGAAACCTGTATCGAAACCAAGCATTGCATAGTTGGGATATTTGCTGGCTAAATCTTTGCTGTACCATTTGTGGTAGGCATTAGTAAATTGCACGGCAGCTGGGAACAAAGTATTTGTATAAAATGAGGAGTAGAAATATACATCTAGTTCAAAGAAACTTTCCAGGTGATCTTTTGTGTTAGTCTGCCATTCCGGATAACCGAATAAATGAATGTTGGGACCCGGATTATCTCTGACTAACAGGGTTAACTGTGGAAGTATCTTGATTAATAATACATTTTTACCGGATGTCGGAATAAAGATATTTTCTTTATCGTTGCGTAGTGCTGCTTTCAGCGTTTCTTTAGTTGCGCTTTCGTCTACAGTCCGCATGGAAATGCCTTTGCTTTTCAATTCCTGCTTCAACCCACTGATGAAGTCAGCTTTTTCTTTGTCCGGATTTGCCGATTCAATAAAAATAACATGAGAATTGGGGAATTGGCGAGTGAAATGCTCGTATACTTCAGAATATAAATATGATTGTGGAGTATTAATCTGATAAACGGCAGGATTGTTGAATACTTCTTCGCCTTTTTGTGAGAAAGGAATCACTAGACGAATACCATTCTTTTCCGCAAAATCAGATAACGGTTTAATTTGACTTTGATGCATCGGGCCGAAGATGACATTCATTTCTTTCATCTCTTTTTTAGCCAGAATTGTGTTCAACGTGGAAACTTCTTTACCGCAATCGTATACATACAAATCAAGAGAAGTACCCGTACGTTTCAAACTATCAACTGCCATTAAAAAACCTTCATAATATTCTACCATACGTTTGTCTTCCTGGAAAGGCAGTAACAGAGCGGCTTTAATAGTCGAGATATTCTTCGGAGTTTCTTTACTCTTACGGAAAAGTTCGCTGTTGCTGGGAGGAACCGCATATAGATCTTCCTTGGGTGTAGGTTGCACTGGTGTTGCAGAAGGATAAGGGATACAGAGTAGTTGTCCTTTTTTCATTCCCTTTTTCAGTTCGGGATTAGCGTTGATTAATTCTTGTTCGCTGATTCCATATTCGCGGCTCACGCTAAATATAGTCTCTTTGCGTTTAACCTTGTGCATCTCTTTACATCTGGCTACTACCGGACCTTGGATCGCAGGTTGTGTCACCGAAGTCTGCACCGTATTGGTTGGTTCTTTTTCCAACGGGATGAGAATTACCTGTCCGATGCGAAAATTCTCAGCGCTTAACCCGGGATTTGCTTCACAGATTGCCTTGGCGGATACGTTATACATTGTAGTCAGTTTATATAAAGTCTCTCCGGCTTGAATCGTATGGAATGTTTCCCCTTTCTGAGTATCCTTTCCTTTGGGAATTTTAATAGTCTGTCCGGCATAAATCTTCTCATCGCAACCGGGATTCAAGCGGATGATGTCAGATGTAGTGACATTGTACATCTTGGAGATAGAGTATAAACTTTGTCCTTTTTCGATAGTATGCAAGAAAAATGATTGATTTTCTTGGGCATAACTGATAGCGTATGAAGCGCTTATAAAAAGCAAAAATAAGAATAATCGGTTTATCGGTTTCATCAAATTATAACTATTAGTTCTTGAAATCAAGGAACAAAGGTACAAATAATGCCCTATATCTTCATAAGATTTGAGTTAAGAAAATAATATTGTGCTTTTTTAGGAGCATATTTCGGGCGGAAACATTAATTTTGCAACATTTATGGAAGGATATGAATATGCAGGAAACAGAATATATTAATGTGTATGGTGCGCGCGTACATAATTTGAAGGATATTGATGCCGAGATTCCCCGTAATAGCTTGACTGTGATTACCGGATTGAGTGGTAGTGGAAAATCTTCTTTGGCGTTTGATACGATATTTGCAGAAGGACAGCGTCGCTATATTGAAACCTTTTCAGCGTATGCCCGTAACTTTTTGGGTAATCTGGAGCGTCCGGATGTTGATAAAATAACCGGTTTGAGCCCGGTGATCTCTATTGAACAGAAAACGACGAATAAAAATCCGCGTTCTACGGTAGGAACTACTACTGAGATATACGATTATCTCCGTCTGCTTTATGCTCGTGCGGGAGTGGCTTATTCGTATCTGTCCGGTGAAGAAATGGTGAAATATACCGAGGAGCAGATTCTCGGTCTGATTCTGAAAGATTATAAAGGAAAGAAAATCTATTTGTTGGCTCCCTTGATTCGTACACGTAAAGGACATTATAGGGAGCTTTTTGAGCAAATACGTAAAAAAGGATATCTCTATGTTCGGGTAGACGGTGAAGTGCGTGAAATTACTCATGGTATGAAACTCGACCGTTACAAGAATCACGATATAGAGGTAGTAATAGATAAGTTGGTCGTTACCGAAAAAGATGATAGAAGACTGAAACAGAGTGTAGCGACGGCTATGCGTCAGGGAGACGGCTTGTTGATGATTCTGGATGCACAGACGGAAAGTATCCGTCATTATAGTAAGCGACTGATGTGTCCTGTCACCGGATTGTCTTATCGTGAACCGGCACCGCACAATTTTTCATTTAACTCTCCTCAGGGAGCGTGTCCAAAGTGTAAAGGGCTGGGAGTAGTCAATCAGATTGATGTGGATAAAGTGATTCCCGACTGTGAACAATCCATTTATGAAGGAGCCATAGCACCTTTGGGAAAATATAAAAATGCTATGATCTTCTGGCAAATCGGTGCTTTGTTGGAAAAATACGATGCAACACTGAAGACCCCAGTAAAGGAATTGCCGGATGATGCAATTGAAGAAGTGTTGTATGGTTCCGATGATCGTATAAAAATCAAGAGCTCGCTGATCGGTACTTCTTCTGATTATTTTGTCACTTACGAAGGGGTGGTGAAGTATATTCAGATGTTACAAGAGAAAGACGCTTCGGCTACGGCACAGAAATGGGCAGAACAATTTGCAAAAACAACTGTTTGTCCCGAATGTAAAGGTGCTCGCCTGAATAAAGAAGCCTTGCACTTCCGTATTCATGATAAAAATATCAACGAATTGGCGAATATGGACATCAGCGAATTATATGATTGGTTAATGAAAGTTGATGTATATCTTTCCGATAAACAGAAGAAGATTTCTGTAGAAATTTTGAAAGAAATTCGTACGCGTCTGAAATTCTTGTTAGATGTCGGATTGGATTATCTTGCTTTGAACCGTAGTTCGGTGAGTCTTTCCGGTGGTGAAAGTCAACGTATCCGTTTGGCTACACAGATTGGCTCGCAGTTGGTGAATGTACTATATATCTTGGATGAACCGAGTATTGGTTTGCATCAGCGTGATAACCTGCGTCTTATTAATTCGTTGAAAGAACTTCGTGACATGGGAAACTCCGTAATTGTAGTGGAACATGATAAAGATATGATGCTGGCTGCCGATTATGTGATTGACATGGGGCCAAAAGCCGGACGTCTCGGTGGAGAAGTCGTTTTTGCCGGAACTCCAACGGAAATGTTGAAGACGAATACAATGACTTCACAATATTTGAATGGAAAAATGAAGATAGAAATCCCTGCTAAACGTCGGAAAGGGAATGGAAAATCTATCTGGTTGAGAGGTGCGAAAGGTAATAATCTGAAAAATGTTGATGTTGAATTTCCATTAAGTAAACTGATTTGCGTCACAGGTGTATCAGGGAGTGGAAAATCAACCTTGATTAATGAAACATTACAACCTATTCTTTCACAAAAATTCTACCGTTCATTACAAGATCCTTTGGAATATGATTCTATTGAAGGATTGGAGAATATAGATAAAGTAGTCAATGTAGACCAATCCCCGTTGGGGCGTACCCCACGCTCCAACCCGGCCACCTATACGGGGGTATTTTCGGATATCCGTAACTTGTTTGTCGGTCTTCCGGAAGCTAAGATTCGCGGATACAAACCGGGACGTTTCTCCTTTAATGTTTCGGGCGGACGTTGTGAAGCATGTACAGGAAACGGCTATAAGACGATTGAAATGAACTTCCTGCCTGATGTATATGTACCTTGTGAAGTTTGTCATGGCAAGCGATATAACCGGGAAACATTGGAAGTCCGTTTCAAGGGAAAGTCCATAGCCGATGTGCTTGATATGACGATTAACCGTGCCGTTGAATTTTTTGAGAATGTTCCGCAAATTTTGAACAAGATTAAAGTATTGCAGGATGTCGGACTAGGCTACATTAAGCTGGGGCAATCATCTACCACTCTTTCCGGCGGAGAGAGCCAGCGTGTGAAACTGGCAACGGAACTTTCAAAACGTGATACGGGAAAAACTCTTTATATTCTTGATGAACCGACTACGGGACTTCATTTCGAAGATATCCGGGTGCTAATGGGTGTACTGAACAAACTTGTCGATAAAGGAAACACAGTTATTGTTATCGAACATAATCTGGATGTGATAAAAATGGCGGATTACCTTATTGATATGGGCCCTGAAGGTGGTAAGGGTGGGGGAGAACTCTTAAGTTACGGAACGCCGGAAGAGGTAGTGAAGAGTACTAAAGGATATACGCCAAAGTTTCTTCGCGAAGAACTGGGGCTTTAATCTATGCTAAAAACATACCGAAAATGAAAATCAATAAAACAAATGCAGCCCGACTATTGGATAAAGCCAAAATAACTTATGAGCTTATTCCTTATGAAGTAGATGAAAAGGATTTAAGTGCTGTACACGTAGCAGCTAGTTTGGGTGAGAATATAGAACAGGTATTTAAGACTCTCGTATTGCATGGTGATAAAAGCGGATATTTTGTCTGCGTTATTCCTGGAGAGCATGAAGTCGATTTAAAACTGGCAGCTAAAGCCTCCGGTAATAAGAAGTGTGATTTGATCCCTATGAAAGAGCTTTTGCCGTTAACCGGATATATTCGGGGAGGGTGTTCGCCTATTGGTATGAAAAAGCATTTCCCTACTTATATTCATGAAACATGCCGGCATTTTCCGTATATTTATATAAGTGCCGGTGTGCGTGGACTTCAGATAAAAATAGCTCCGGAAGATCTGATACATGAAGCGAAAGCGGAAATTTGTGTCCTGTTTGCAGAGTAATTTCAATTTATTCTGAAGTAAATATGGCTACATATTCTTTGAATAAATCAAAAAAAGTATATATTTGCAGGAAATATCAATTTTATTAATCTAATATTCTTTTTATATGTTTGAAGGACAACCGAAAGGGTTATACGCTTTAGCTTTGGCTAACACGGGCGAACGTTTTGGCTACTACACGATGCTTGCTATTTTTACACTTTTCTTACAAGCAAAATTTGGTTACACAGCAGCAGAAACATCTACTATTTTTGGCTCATTTTTAGCAGCAGTTTATTTTATGCCACTTGTAGGCGGTATTTTAGCTGATAAATGTGGTTATGGTAAAATGGTAACGACAGGTATTGTTGTTATGTTTGTCGGTTATCTCCTTTTGGCGATTCCTACTGCGGCAAATCTTACTGGTAAAATGATGATGTTTGGTTCATTGTTTTTGATTGCTTGCGGAACAGGATTGTTTAAAGGAAACTTGCAAGTAATGGTGGGTAACCTTTATGATTCACCAGAGTATAGTTCAAAGCGTGATACAGCTTTCAGCTTGTTTTATATGGCTATTAACGTGGGTGCTTTGTTTGCTCCGACTGCTGCTACCAAGGTGACTAACTACATATTAGGTGGCGCAGGGTTCACCTATAATGCTCAGATTCCTTCGTTGGCGCATCAATTCCTTAATGGTACTATTACTCCGGAAGGAAATGCTACTCTTAGTAGCTTGCAGGCTGCGCAAGGTTTTACCGGTGATATGTCCGCTTTCTGTTCCACTTATATAGAGAAATTGTCTGAAGCCTATAATTATGGTTTTGCTGTGGCTTGTATTTCTTTGATTCTTTCAATGGCAATTTATGTTTGTTGTCGTTCAATGTTCAAGCATGCAGACTATAATTCTAAGCAAGCTAAAGCAGTGAATAACTATAATGAACCGGAACTGACTCCGGCACAGACTAAAGAACGTATTGTAGCTTTGTTACTGGTATTTGCCGTAGTAATTTTCTTTTGGATGGCATTCCACCAGAATGGTTTGACAATGACATTCTTTGCGCGTGATTATACTACTCAATCTGTAACAGGGCTTGATCGTATCGGATTTGATGTATGGAATCTGGTTCTTCTGATTATTGTAGTTTATGGTGCGTTCTCTTTATTCCAGTCTAAAACAGGACGTGGTAAAGCGATTGCCGGTGTCGCTGTATTGGCTTCCCTTGGCATATTAATATGGAGTTATTCTTCCATGGATCCGACAGTGGAAATCCTTCCTCAAATCTTCCAGCAATTTAATCCGTTCTTCGTTGTGGCTTTGACTCCGGTATCTTTGGCTGTCTTTGGCTATTTGGCCAGAAGAAAAAAAGAGCCTTCCGCACCACGTAAAATCGGTATTGGTATGGTGATTGCAGCATGTGGTTTCTTGATTCTGGCCATTGGGTCTTTGGGACTTCCTACTCCGAAAGAAGTAGAAGCGGCAGGCATTAATCCGGATGTTTTGGTTTCTCCCAACTGGCTGATCTCCACTTATCTGGTCTTGACTTTTGCTGAATTGCTGCTTTCTCCAATGGGTATCTCTTTTGTTTCGAAAGTAGCTCCTCCCAAGTATAAAGGTATGATGATGGGCGGCTGGTTTGTGGCTACTGCTATTGGTAATTATCTGGTTGCTATTATTGGTTATCTGTGGGGTGGTATGCAGTTGTGGATGGTATGGAGTGTATTGATTGTTTGCTGTCTGTTATCTGCTCTGTTTATTTTCTCTATTATGAAGAAATTAGAAAAAGTAGCATAAGTATTATATGTAGATAACATAGTATACTTATAAAAAATCTGGAGGTGTGTCAAAATGCGCACCTTCTTTTTTTTAAGCACAAAGCCCCGACTTTCACAAGCTGGGGCTTTGTTATTACCTAAAGATTTTGTATCTTTAGGCCTTATTATTCCGATTCACATTTAGTTCCATAAGGCAAGGCTCCGGGTGGATTTCTTTAATATATTTAATGGCTTCTTTAAATAAAAAGCTGCCACAATGACTACCTTGAAAATGAGGGAGGACATAAATCTTTTGGAGGTGGAAAATATCTTTTTCCTGTTGCTGTACAGAAACGTAGCCACAGGGTTTTCCCTCTTTGTAGGCTATGAAATAGACATGACCTTCTTCTTCCATCTGTTTGCGTATATTCTCGGGAGCATACATCCAGTCCATCATATAATCCAATTGTTCGGGAGATAGGATTTCCTTGTAAGTTGCAGGGAATACTTCGCCTGCCATTTTATTAATAAGCTCACAATCGGCAACCGTTACTTTTTGAATTGTCAACATACCTGTTTTTTGTAGTTTAATGGGATACAAATATAGCTATTATTTCTTTTTGTAATAAGGTGAATTCTCTTTGATAGTTTAATTATTATTAATTTATAGTACTTTGCAATGCAAGGTACTAAAGTAATACATATATTTGTGCCATTCAAAAGAAAAGGAACAATGAAAGTAGACAATGTAAAATCCCAGATGAGAAAAGGCATGCTTGAATACTGCATCATGCTTTTGCTGCATAAGGAGCCTGCTTACGCTTCGGATATTATTCAGAAGTTAAAAGAAGCTCAACTGATTGTGGTGGAAGGTACCTTGTATCCATTGCTGACGCGTTTAAAAAATGATGACCTGTTAAGTTATGAGTGGGTGGAATCCACGCAAGGGCCACCTCGCAAGTACTACAAACTTACGGAGAAGGGAGAAACTTTTTTGGGAGAACTCGAACTTTCCTGGAAAGAGTTGACCGAAACAGTAAATCACATAGCCAATAGATAATTAGAATAAAGAAATAATAGAAATGAAAAAGACATTGACCGTAAATTTAGGTGGAACTGTCTATCATATAGATGATGATGCCTACCGTCTGTTAGACAATTATCTGTCTAATCTGAAGCATTACTTTCGTAAACAAGAGAGTGCGGAGGAGATTATAAATGATATTGAGATGCGTATTGCCGAATTATTTGCTGAAAAAGTAGCTGCGGGAAAACAAGTCATTACAGTTCAGGATGTGGAAGAAGTTATAGCCCGTGTAGGTAAACCGGAAGATTTTGGAATTACCGAAGATGATGCCGAGTCCAATAAACGAACAGAGCAATCATCTTCTGCCAGTCAGACATATACACGAACTGCCGGTCCACGCCGTTTGTTTCGTGACCCGGACAGTAAGTTGTTGGGGGGCGTAGCAGCAGGATTGGCCGCATATCTCGGTTGGGATATAACACTGGTGCGTATTCTGATGATTGTACTGGTGTTGGTTCCTTATTGCCCGATGATTATACTTTATATAGTCGGGTGGATTGTGATACCGGAAGCTCATACAGCAGCCGAGAAATTAAGTATGCGTGGCGAAGCGGTGACGATTGAGAATATTGGCAAGACGGTGACGGACGGTTTTGAACGGGTAGCGGACGGGGTAAATAATTATGTGAATTCCGGTAAACCACGTACCTTTTTGCAAAAGATAGGAGACGTGTTTGTGGCTATTGCTGCCGTTTTCTTCAAGATATTCTTGGTTGCTCTTGTCATAATCTGTTGTCCGGTGCTGTTTGTACTTGCTATAGTATTGGTTGCTTTGGTATTTGCAGCAATCGCCGTAGCGGTGAGTGGGGGAGCCTTGTTGTACGAATTACTCCCTGCTATTGACTGGACACCTATCGCTTCCGTCACTCCTATGATGACGTTACTTGGTACGATTGCCGGGGTTGCTTTGATTGGTATTCCTTTGGGAGCTTTTTTATATACGATTCTACGTCAGTTGTTCCATTGGGCACCAATGGGGACAGGACTGAAGTGGTCGTTACTGATTCTGTGGATATTGGGTGCGGTTATTATGATTATTAATCTTTCAGCACTAGGCTGGCAACTGCCTTTATATGGTTTGCACCACTTTTAACCAAGTTTATTCTATTAAAAAAGGATAATATTTATTCTTTTATAACTAAATGTACCCTGATAGTGTGTCCAGGGTACATTTTTTGTTTGTTCTTATCTATGGTAAATCGGGATTTTTTATTAAGTTTGTAAAGACGTATTCGATAAGTATAAAAATGGGTGAACATATATGTTTCAGGAGAAATGAACGTTTAGCTACTGTCAATCCTTATTGGCGAGGCAATCCGATGGTGCGCGGGCGCTTTTTTAACAGACAACACCGCTTCCGTCCGGGTATGGGCAGTGTATTGAAATGGCGTTTGTCGCCTAACCCTCAGCGTAAAGAAAAGAAGGCTGTGAAGTGGGATCCGAAGGTCTGCTATCTTCGTTCGCTGGATGCCGTAGTGGGAGATTCGTTGATATGGCTGGGGCATAACTCTTTCTTCCTCCAATTGGCAGGTAAAAGAGTCATGTTCGATCCCGTATTCGGAAATATTCCCTTTGTAAAACGGCAAAGTGAGTTTCCTGCGAATCCCGACATTTTTACAGAGATTGATTATCTCCTTGTCAGTCATGATCATTTCGATCATCTGGATAAACGAAGTATCGCCCATTTGCTGAAAAATAATCCGCAGATGAAACTGTTTTGCGGCTTGGGAACAGGTGAATTGATTCAAAGTTGGTTCTCGGAAATGAAAATTGTTGAAGCAGGTTGGTATCAACAGATAGAAGACGAAGGATTAAAGATAACCTTCCTTCCTGCACAGCATTGGAGCAAACGTTCTGTGCGTGACGGCGGTCGGTTATGGGGAGCCTTTATGTTGCAGGGTGACAATATCTCACTTTATTATAGTGGTGATACAGGGTATTCCAGCCATTTTCGTGAGATTCCCGATTTGTTCGGTGCTCCTGATTATGCTTTGCTAGGTATCGGTGCATACAAACCCCGTTGGTTTATGCGTCCCAACCATATTTCCCCTTACGAATCCCTGACTGCCTCAGAAGAAATGCATGCAGGACTTACTATCCCTATGCATTATGGAACTTTTGATCTGTCGGATGAGCCTCTGCACGATCCTCCTAAAGTGTTTGCGGCAGAAGCAAAGAAAAGAAAGATCCCGGTAGAAATACCTTATTTGGGAGAAATAGTAAAACTAAGCAAGAAGAAGTAATTATAAATGTATAAAGAGATGAAGAAATTAGAAGTAAAAGACTTAAAAGACAACTTTTTCGAAGCTATCGGAAAAGAATGGATGCTGATTACAGCCGGAACAAAGGAGAAGTTCAACACTATGACAGCAAGTTGGGGTGGCATTGGGTGGCTGTGGAATAAGCCTGTAGCCTTTGTCTTTGTCCGTCCCGAAAGATATACTTATGAGTTCATTGAAAAAAGTGATTACTTGACACTTTCTTTTTTAGGAGAAGAAAATAAGAAAATTCATGCAGTATGCGGTTCAAAGTCAGGTCGTAATACAGATAAAGTCAAAGAAACCGGCCTGAAGCCTGTTTTTACGGAAGGAGGTAATGTGGTGTTTGAACAAGCCCGTTTAAGTCTGGAATGTAAGAAACTTTATGCGGACGGTATCAAACCCGAATGCTTTTTGGACAAAGAATCATTGGAGAAATGGTATGGTGGTGCTCATGGAGGATTTCATAAAATGTATATCGTAGAGATTAAAAATATATATTCGGAGTAAATTTAGCGAATTTTGACGGATGTAATGTAGAAGGCTCTGAACTCAATGATTGAGAATAGAGCCTTCGTTGATTTTTCACCTTTCGGAGTTTATCTTATTTACTCGAGGTCTTACTCTGAAGGAGCCTTCTTTACCCATTTATCCAGCCACTCGAAGAAAGTACGTTGCCACAAAACGCCATTTTGCGGTTTCAGTACCCAGTGATTCTCATCCGGATAAATTAGCAGTTCTGCCGGAACGCCACGCATTATGGCAGCATCGAAAGCAGCCATTGCCTGATTGGCTAGGATACGATAATCTTTTTCTCCATGGATACAAAGGATTGGAGTATCCCATTTCTCTACAAAGAGGTGAGGGGAGTTGGCGAAGGTGCGTTGCGCCACCGGGTTTTGTCTCTCCCAGTATGCACCGCCCATATCCCAGTTAGCAAACCATTTTTCTTCTGTTTCCAGATATTGCATTTCCATGTTGAAGATACCGTCGTGAGCGATGAATGCCTTGAAGCGTTTGTCGTGATGTCCTGCTAACCAATAAACGGAGAATCCTCCGAAGCTGGCACCTACACATCCCAGGCGATCTTTGTCGACATACGATTCTTTCGCTATCTCATCAATAGCCGTGAAATAATCCTTCATACACTGACCACCGTAATCACCACTGATTTGTTCATTCCATTCCACACCGAATCCCGGCAATCCACGACGGTTGGGAGCAACAATGATATAATCATTAGCTGCCATAATCTGGAAATTCCAGCGATAAGACCAGAACTGGCTTACCGGACTCTGGGGACCTCCTTCGCAGAACAACAATGTCGGATACTTCTTGTTCGGGTCAAATTGCGGGGGATAGATTACCCATGTCAACATTTGCTTGCCGTCAGTAGTCTTCATCCAGCGACCTTCCACCTTACCCATTTCCAATTGGTCGTAGATCAACTTGTTCTCTTGTGTCAGTTGAGTTGCCAAACCGTCTAATGCTACTGCATAAATTTCATCACCCATGCTCATCGAATGACGTTTTGCAATCAGTTTATCCCCGAATAAAGCGACCCCTTCATAATCATACATTCCGGAAGTAATGGCTTTAACAGAATCATTCGCCAGATTAAGTGCATAAATCTGTGATTCTCCGTGCCATACTCCTGTGAAGTAAATAGTCTTGGCGTCAGCTCCCCATACAAATGCGTCTACATTCGATTCAAAAGCTTTGCTGATAAAACGCTTTTCACCCGTCTCCAGATTCATGATGAACAAGCGGTTTAAGTCAGCCTCGTAGCCGTCACGCTCCATGCTCTGCCAGGCAATATACTTGCCGTCCGGTGAATATTGCGGATTTGTATCATATCCTTTATTTTCTTCGGTGATATTTTTCGTCTCTTTGGTATTCAGGTTATACACATAAATATCCGAGTTGGTTGAAATGGCATACTCCAACCCTGTTTTTTTTCGGCAGGTATAAGCCACCTTATCCGAAGTTGTATTCCAAGCCAGTTGCTCTATGCCGCCCCAAGGCTTCATCGGGCTTTCGTAAGGTTCGCCTTCAAGAATATCTACAACATTTGAAATGCCGTTGCCGTCAAAATCTGCAATAAAAGGATGTGGAGCAGTCGTTACCCATTCATCCCAATGCTTGTACATCAGGTCAGTGACGATGATACCTGTGGCTTTCGGGAGGTCCGGATACTTGTCAGCCGTACTCTCTTTAGTTTTTACCTGTGAGATAAATAGCAGTTTCTTGCCGTCCGGTGAGATAGAATATCCTTCGATGTCACCGTCGTAGTTGGTCAGTTGCTTGCGTTCGCTGCCGTCCGGATTCATTTCGTAGAGCTGGCTGCTTCCATTGTCGTTACTCAGAAAGGCGAGCTTAGTACCTCCTTTTATCCATGTCACTTCATTTTCCTGATAAGGTGTGCGTGTGATCTGTTGGTTATCGCTACCGTCTGCGTTCATCACGAAAACTTCGCGGTTACTCTTGTTCTCCGGTACGCTGTAATAGGCCACCGTATACGCAATTTTCTTTCCGTCAGGCGATACTGCGAATCCGCCGATACGTCCCATAGCCCAGAGTGCCTCGGGAGTCATACGTTTCCCTTCAATCTTAATGTTCGATTTCTCGATAAGCACTTGGTCTGTTTTGCCTGCGTCTTTTGTGCCTCCGCAGGCAGCTAACAACATTGCTGCCGACATCATAAATAAATTAGCTTGTCTCATATATTTTATAAAATGTTTATTTTCTTGCGAAGATAATGAAAAAAGGATTCAAATCTTCTTTTTCTGCCAGTTTCCTTTCTTCATATACCTGTAACAGAATATTAGAATGAAAATGCCGTATACACTTTCCGTAGTCCAGGCAAATGCGATATCCATTCGCATATATAGTATAAAGTAGGTTGCATAAGTAACATAGATTGCCAGTACACACAGTTCCATAGCTAAAGCCGTGCGCGTGTTTCCCGTACCGGATACCGACTGAAAATAGACGTTGGCAGGTACTAGAACCAGATAGGCCGAGCATAACACCCAAAGAGAAGGAATAGACGCTTCCCGCAAATCAGGCATATCCGTGTAAATACTCAGAACCAGATCTGGGAATAGACAGAAAAAGATCAATATTGGAATTACAAATACATACCCGATGCGGATATGCTGCCTGATAGTTCCCCGTACACAATCCTGTTCGCCTGCACCGATAAGGTTGCTGACCAGCGAACCGCAGGTAGCGGCAAAAGCCATTGCAATCATAAACGGAATCCCCGATACATTGCGGATTATATTGGCGATAGCCAGCGACCGTTCTCCAAGATGTTCCACAAAAAGGAAGAACATAAACCAAGTAGACAGAGAGACGAAGTTCTGAATCATAGTCCAGACTGAAATATTCAGAATCCGTTTCAGCGTCTGACTCCGGAATTTAGGCAGGATATTCAAAGCATACTTCTTGCAGTCAATCCGTTTCCAAGTATAGATGATAAAGAAAATCACCGATACCAGTTCCGATAAAGACGAACCGATAGCAGCCCCTGCAATACCCAGTTGCGGGAACCCGAATTTACCGAAGATCAGGATATAATTGAATACCACATTCGATAACACCATTACGATCGAGTTTAGTGTCAACGTCTTGGTCTGTGTCGTTCCTACAAAGAATGCGCGGAACATCACACCGACAAACGAGAAAAAGAAGCCATAAACCCTCCAATGGATGTAACTTTCGGCTGCATTATAGATATGTGGGGATGAAATGATATTCTTCAGGATATGTGGTGAAAATACAACAGACAGTGTAAATAGTATAGCTGCCACTACCAATAAGAAATAGACACCTTGATAGAAGATCGGACCGATTTCTTTGTAATTACCTTCACCGTTACGGCGTGCAATCAAAATCTGTGCTCCGATACTGAAACCGAATGCCATCATAAAGATAGCGAGGTAGTATACACCGGCAATGGCAGATGCCCCCAGTTCAATCTCGCCGACACGTCCCAGAAAAGCAGTATCCGTCATGCCGATGAGCTGCTCCATAATCAGGCTAATCAGAATAGGGTAGGCGATAGTCCAGATTTGTTTATAAGTATATTTAGTTTTCATACGATTAATTATTAGAGAAAGAAAGCCGGGCAACCAAAAATAGGTGTCCGGCTTTCTCAGAATATATTCAGGAAATTCTCCTTATTTCTTATTCTGTCTTTGCTGCTGCAACTGTTCCTGTTGCTTTTGCATCGCCTCCAAGCGGGCAGCAAATCCGGTCTTTTTCATTTGTTTCGGATCCTTCTTATTCGCTTCCAGAATAGCCAACAATTTCGTTTCATTGGTCGTTTTACGAAGAAGAATCATAGTTCCCACACTAATCAATGTCGATACGAAGTAGTAATAGTTCAAGCCTGACGGATAATCGTTCAAGACAAACAAGAACATAATCGGCATCAGATACATCATCCACTTCATCGCCGCCATTTGTGGTTGTGCTCCTGTGTCCTGCATCGACATTGTATACTTCGTATTCAAGATGTTTGTTACTGTCATCAGCAAGCAGAACAAGCTGAGGTGGTTACCTAGGAACGGAATATGGAATGGGAACGTGATGAATGCATCATAAGTAGAAAGGTCATCCGCCCACAAGAAACTTTGTTGACGCAATTCAATAGCGCTTGGTACAAACATAAACAAGGCCATTAAAATCGGGAACTGTAATAACATCGGCAGACAGCCGCCCATTGGACTCACACCATACTGACTGTAAAGTCCCATGACTTCCTGTTGCTTCTTCATTGCATCTTCCTGCTTCGGATACTTCTTGTTGATTTCGTCGATTTTCGGTTTCAGTACACGCATCTTCGCAGATGACATATACGTTTTCCAGGTAGCGGGGTAAACCACGACTTTTACCATGATAGTCAGAATCAACAGTACGATACCCATGCTCAAGCCCCAACCGGATAACCAGTCGAATACGTTGATTGTGATAAACTGATTAATCCAGCGAATCAATGGCCAGCCCAGATATACCAGTCTGTGAAGCTCCCATTTCTCAGTACGGCCTTTATCCAACGCTTTCAGGGTCTTAAAGTGGTTTGGACCGAAATAGAAGTGCATCTCTGTCGGTTCTTTTCCGCTAGGATCAAAGAAGGTATTCATTTCAGCGGAATAATCTTTGATATATCCGCTGCCTTGCTGTTCCATTCTTGATTTTACGGAAACCTTATCGAAGTCCTGTTCGGCGATGAATACAGAAGAGAAGAACTGATTCTTAAAAGCTACCCAGTCGATGTGTCCTTGCAGCTCCTGACTATCATCTTTGGCAGCCGACAAGTTATCTACATCATCTCCCGTTACTTTATAAGTCAACTCAGACAGACGGTTCTCATAAGTGAAACCTTTTTCCAGTTGGCGGGCACGTTGGGACCAGTCAATATCTACATAGTTAGTGCTGGCCAATTTGTCTGCCATACCTGTCGCTTTGATTTCAAAGTTCATCAGGTAGCTGTCCGGTTTCAGTGTATAGATGAAATCGATGTAGCTTGCGCTATCCGCAGCCAGACGCATAGTCACGCTGCTGTCCGTCTTGTTCACTGCTTCAAAGAAGTAATCCTTTGTCTGGATCGCCCCTTCCTTGTTATAGAAGTTGAAGTTCATCGAAGCATCATCACCGTCGAACAGTACAATCGGTGTCTTTTTATCCTGTGCCATGTACTCTTTCAGTGTAGCTGAATATACACGTCCGCCTTTTGTTGCAAAAGTGATTTCCGCTACATTGTTCTGGATGCTGATTTTAGAATCAGTTCCGTGCATGGCGTTGAAGAACAAGGCGGAAGAATCGGCTGTTGTTGCAGCTTCTTTCTTGTTGTTGGCCAATGCGGCTTCCGTTTTCGCTTTCAGCGCTTCCTCTTGCTGTTGTACCAAGGCAATGGAATCGTAGTATTTCTTCTGTGCAGCAATCTGCTCCTCGCTCGGACGGCTCAGAAAACTGAATCCTACCAATAATATACCTATTAAAACGAGACCTGTAATGGTATTTTTATCCATTCTTATTTTAATTACAAATTATAAATTACTTTTCGTTTTCGATAGCAGCTTTCACAAACGCCACGAACAACGGATGAGGGTTCAATACCGTACTGCTGTATTCCGGATGAAACTGAGTACCGACATACCACTTCAAAGCCGGAATCTCTACGATTTCCACTAGATCCGATTCCGGATTGATACCAGTGCATTTCATGCCGGCGGCTTCGTATTGTGCTTTGTAGTCGTTGTTGAACTCGTAACGGTGACGGTGGCGCTCCTGAATATGTTCTTGTCCATAAGCTTCAAAAACTTTCGAACCTTTCTGCAATACACATTCGTAAGCACCCAGACGCATCGTACCGCCCATGTTGGTAATTGCCTTCTGTTCTTCCATGATGTCAATCACGTTATGCGGAGTCTTTTCATCCATTTCACGTGAGTTGGCATCAGCAAATCCCAGTACGTTACGGGCAAACTCGATAGCGATACATTGCATGCCCAGACAAATACCGAAAGTCGGAATATCATGTGTACGCGTATATTTGATAGCAACAAACTTGCCGTCGATACCACGTTGACCGAATCCCGGACCGATCATCACCCCCGCCATACCTTTCAGTGCTTCGCCTACATTTTCGTCAGTCAGTTTTTCACTGTTAACGAAATGTACTTCTACTTTACGGTCGTTGTAAGTACCAGCCTGTGACAAAGCCTCACGGATTGACTTGTAAGCATCCTGCAAGTCGTATTTTCCAACCAAAGCGATATTGATCGGTTCTTTTGTTTCTGCAGCATGCCGGCGTTCAAGGAATTTACGCCATGGACCGAGTCCCGGAGTTTCACCTACCGGCAATCCCATTTTTTCAAGAATGGTGCTGTCCAGTCCCTGTGCCTGCATCAGGATAGGAACTTCATAGATAGTTTCCGCGTCAATAGACTGCACTACGGCTTTGTCGTCTACATTACAGAATTGTGCTACTTTCTTACGCAGTCCGTCACTCAATGGATGTTCGGCACGCAATACCAGTATATCCGGTTGGATACCTACGCTCTGAAGTTCTTTAACCGAGTGTTGTGTCGGTTTAGTTTTCAGTTCTCCGGCAGCGGCAAGATAAGGAACATAAGTCAGGTGTACGCAAAGAGCGTTCTTGCCTAGTTCCCATTTCAACTGACGGATGCTTTCGAGGTAGGGGAGTGACTCGATGTCGCCTACCGTACCGCCGATTTCAGTAATTACAAAATCGAACTTGTATTTGTTGCCGAGCAACTTTACGTTCCGTTTGATCTCATCTGTGATATGAGGAATCACCTGAATGGTTTTACCCAAATAATCACCACGACGTTCTTTATCAATGACGCTCTTGTAGATGCGTCCCGTAGTAATGTTGTTCGCCTTTGTCGTTTGTATGCCTAGGAATCTTTCGTAGTGTCCCAGGTCGAGGTCGGCTTCGTGTCCGTCTACGGTTACATAGCACTCTCCGTGCTCATAAGGATTCAATGTTCCCGGGTCGATGTTGATATACGGGTCAAACTTCTG
>NZ_MNQN01000112.1:0-55811 GCF_001915455.1 Bacteroides sp. 43_46
ACATGTAATAAGTTCTGCAAGAACTAAATAAACTAACTACTTCTTCCATATATAACAAATACATACTAAATTACTCATTCCCTCATATTTACAAACTATATGATATTCGGCAAATGTCTCTCTTTGGGAATAATTATTGTTGAGTAGAGCGCAGTTTCATATTATCTTAGCTCAGTATTTTAAACCATGAATATTCCTGTATGTATACAGGAAAATCATGAAAGAGGGTAGTACTTCATTCCTCTGTGATTTGTTCGTTAAGTATTACTCATGATGATACGGTCCGCCATTCAGTATCGTCATTGCCCGATAAATCTGCTCCACGAATATTAATCGGATCATCTGATGCGAAAAAGTCATTTTCGACATTGAAATTTTTTCGTTTGCTGCTTGATATACCTTTTCTGAAAATCCATAAGGGCCTCCGATAATGAAAACTAGCCGCTTGTTGACTGTGTTCATTTTTCGTTTCATATAATCGGCAAATTCGAGAGAACGCATCTCTTTTCCATGTTCATCAAGTAATACGATTACGTCTCCCGGTTGGAGTGATTTCAATATCAGTTCTCCTTCTTTTTCTTTCTGCACTTCCATTGAAAGGCTTTTTGTGTTTTTTAGTTCGGGGATTACTTCCATATCAAAAGTAATATAGCGTTTGGTGCGCTGAATATAGTCATTAATGGCAGTTATATAGTGTTGTTCTACGGTTCGTCCAACGACGAGCAGGATTGTTTTCATACGTCTGTTATTCTGATTAATGCACAAAAATAGGCATTTTTTATGTTATTCTGCAATTAATGATTACCTTTGCCTATCATTAGTTGAAAGTTTAAGGCTTTAAACTTCAACTTTAAAGCTTGTATTTATGAAAAAACGAGTGCTTGTAGGAATGACCGCTTTGCTTCTTTCTATCTCGTTGCTTATGGCGCAAGAGATACCGGCAGGAGTGATTACGGCATTTAAAAGAGGAAGTTCGCAAGAGCTGAGTAAGTATATGGGGGGCAAGGTAAACTTGGTGCTCCAGGGTCGCTCGACAAACGTTGACAAGCAGAAAGCAACAGCTATGATGCAAGATTTCTTTACGGAGAATAAAGTCAGCGGATTTAACGTAAATCATCAGGGAAAACGGGATGAATCGAGTTTCATTATTGGTACATTGGCTACTACCAGAGGAAACTTCCGTGTAAACTGCTTCCTGAAGAAAGTGGAGAATCAATATTTAATACATCAAATAAGAATTGACAAAATCAATGAATAAGGAAAAAGAACTGATCGACAAGCTGATCGATCTTGCTTTTGCAGAAGATATAGGGGATGGGGATCATACCACCCTTTCATGTATTCCCGCTACTGCTATGGGAAAATCAAAATTGCTTATCAAAGAGGCCGGTGTGCTGGCAGGTATAGAAGTAGCCAAAGAAATTTTCAATCGTTTCGATCCTACGATGAAAGTCGAGGTATTTATCAACGATGGAACGGAAGTGGAACCGGGTGATGTGGCAATGTTGGTAGAAGGAAAAGTGCAGTCACTACTTCAGACTGAACGCCTGATGCTGAACGTGATGCAACGTATGAGTGGTATAGCGACAATGACCCGCAAATACGCTAAGAAATTGGAAGGTACCCGTACTCATGTGTTAGATACGCGTAAGACAACTCCCGGAATGCGTATCCTCGAAAAAATGGCAGTAAAGATTGGCGGTGGTGTAAATCATCGTATCGGACTTTTCGACATGATTCTCCTGAAAGATAATCACGTGGATTTTGCCGGAGGTATTGATAAAGCTATTACCCGTGCCAAAGAATATTGTAAAGAAAAGGGCAAAGATCTGAAAATCGAAATTGAAGTTCGGAACTTTGATGAACTGCAACAAGTTCTCGACTTGGGTGGTGTGGACCGTATTATGTTTGATAACTTCACTCCTGAAATGACGAAAAAGGCAGTAGAGATGGTAGCAGGTAAATATGAGACCGAATCTTCTGGCGGTATTACTTTTGATACTCTTCGAGACTATGCCGAATGTGGCGTAGACTTTATTTCGGTAGGAGCTTTGACTCATTCGGTGAAAGGGCTGGATATGAGTTTCAAGGCATGCTGATTATAAGCGGTAAACGATAAACAGTAAACGGTGAACGATAAACAGTCAATGGTGAATACTTTGCAGCACGGTAGTGTATAGTGCTGTTCATTGTTTACCGTTTATCGTTCACCTTTTCTTTTTCTCCATTTATTATTTATCGTCTCTTTAACTTCTTTTAGCAATATTCATTGCAGCATTCCTCAAATTCTTGCGTCTAATGGACAAACGACGCAGACATACGTTCGATTTTTAAAAAAGGTAATTGACTTGGAAAACGAGATAGAACTGATAAAGGGCTGTCGGGCAGGAAAGGATTCAGCCCGGAAGGAACTTTACACCCTCTATTCCAAACAGATGCTGGCGGTATGTTTCCGCTATACGGGCGATATGGATGCAGCGCACGATGTATTGCATGATGGTTTCATTAAGATTTTTACCAACTTCTCGTTTCGGGGCGAATCTTCGCTTAGCACATGGATTACCCGGGTAATGGTCACCCAGTCGCTCGATTATTTGCGGCGTGAGAAACGAGTCAGTCAGTTGGTGGTGCATGAAGATGAGCTTCCCGACATACCTGATATATCGGACTCGGGAGGAGGGGCTGGAATCTCAGAGGAACAATTAATGGCTTTTATTGCCGAATTACCGGATGGATGCCGAACCGTTTTCAACCTTTATGTGTTTGAAGAGAAGTCACACAAGGAGATAGCCAAGATGCTTCATATTAAAGAGCACTCGTCTACTTCGCAGTTACACCGGGCCAAGTATTTATTAGCAAAAAGAATTAAAGAGTATAGAAATCATGAAGAAAGAAAATGATGAAATAACCGATCTGTTTCGCACTCGTCTCGCTGATGCCGGGATGAATGTCCGGGACGGCTTCTGGGAAGAACTCTCACAGGAGATTCCTGTGGCTTGCCAGCAACGTCGTCGGTTACTACTCTTCCGTGTAGCAGCTGCGGCATCTGTGTTGCTTGTCTTGGCGGCTTCATCGGCTACCTTCTTATATCTTTCTCCAAAAGAGGAAATGGAAGAAGCATTTACCAAGATAGCCGTGGCGAACGGAGGGCAGTTGGACGGAGATGGAATACGTGTCAATCAACTACCGTTGCCGGTAGAACCAGTGTTGCCGAAACCGGCTCCTAAATCTTATGGAATGTTGTCTCAATACACAGAAGAAGATTCGCTTTCCATTACCTTCTCTATGTCGTTCTCTTTCTCGGCTACGACTTCCACCGGAAATGGAAACCGATATGGAAACCAAGGCCATAATGGCTATTGGCAGGCAACGAATGGTAATACGGAATCATCGGATTCGCGAAAAGAACAATATGAAACGGGCGAATCAGCAGTCCGGAAGATCTCTACAAAGAAAAACCGCTGGGCGATGAAAGCCCAAGTTGGTACGGCACTTCCAGCAGAGGATGGCGTCTATAAAATGCCGGTTTCTGTAGGTGTAACCGTAGAACGGAAATTAAATGATTATCTGGGTATTGAAACCGGATTGCTTTATTCAAATCTCCGCTCGGCAGGGCAGCATTTACATTATCTTGGTATTCCCGTCAAAATTAACGTGACATTGTTGGATACAAAAAAAGTTGACCTTTACGCTACAGTAGGAGGAATTATAGATAAATGCATTGCCGGTGCACCGGACAACAGTTTCAAAGAAGAACCTGTCCAATTGGCTGTGACCGCTGGTATTGGAATTAATTATAAGATAAATGATCGCCTCGCGCTTTTTGCCGAACCGGGTGTTTCTCATCATTTCAAAACTGATTCGAAACTAGCTACGGTACGCACGAAACGGCCGACTAATTTTAATTTGCTTTGCGGACTTCGCATGACGTATTAATCCTTGAAGAAAATGAAAAAAACACTTGTAATGCTGTTGGCTATTTGCCTGATTGTATCCTTTACTGGGTGCGGCAGCGAAGAAATGGATTATAACAATCCGGATGTTACCCTTTTTGTGAAGCAATTGAAGACGGGTACGTATAAGATGAAGAATGACAAAGGAGTGGTGGAGGTCCCTCATTTTACGGAAGAGGATATTCCCGAACTTCTGAACTATGCGGAAGATCTGACTATTATTCCTTCTTTCCCGTCGGTTTATAATATGAATAATGGTAAAATCCGTTTAGGTGAGTGTATGCTTTGGGTGATTGAATCTATTCGTCAAGGTACACCTCCGTCGTTGGGTTGCAAAATGGTGTTGGCTAATGCCGAGAATTATGAAGCACTCTATTTCCTGACAGACGAAGAAGTACTTGATGCTGCCGCTTGCTACCGTCGTTGGTGGGAAGAAAGACAATACCCGAAGACGCGGTGGACGATTGACCCGTGTTACGATGAACCGCTTTGTGGTACAGGGTATCGCTGGTGGTAAAAAAGAGGAGAATCTTCGGGAAATAAAAAAACAATAAAAATGAGGAAACGTTTATTTATATCGGCAGTATCACTGCTGCTGACAGTGGTATGCTATGCCCAGTGGTCTGTACAGGATTCACTCAAATTGCAGAAGCTATTGGAGAGCAGTGAGGAGTTGAAGCTGAATCCGAAAGCAGTTAGGCAGATTGATTTCGGCAGTGCGGTGGGTACTCCCCGGATGTCGGAGGAGAAAAGCTGGATGCTGCCTGACGAATCGCTTCCCGAAGCATTGCCTAAACCAAAAGTAGTTCTTTCTTTGATGCCATATAAGGCTAATACCCGTTTTAATTGGGATCCGGTTTATCAAAAAAAGATAAGGGTGGATAAGAATACATGGCGGGGAGATCCTTTCTATGAGATTCGACACCAAAGATCGTATACCAACTGGGCACGGAATCCGATGGCAAAAGGTATACGGAAGTCTTTAGAGGAAATACAGGCGAGCGGAGTACGGTTCCGTCAGTTAAGTGAACGTGCCAATGGGATGATGGTGAATTCGGTGGTGACGGATAGTCCTATTCCTTTGTTTGGTGGTAGCGGAGTGTATATCAATGGAGGAACTATTGGAGGACTTGATCTGATGGCTGTCTTTACAAAGAACTTCTGGGATAAGAAAGGAAGAGATCGTCGTGAACGTACGCTGGAAGTTTTGAGAGCTTATGGGGATTCTACCACGGTGTTGATTAATAAACCTATTGAACAGATTATCCGTTGAGGGTGTTTATATAAATGTGCTAATGTCGCGATACGACAATATACTGACTAGGGAACGTTTGTAATTGAATAATTTATATATTTGTATATTGTTGTATTAGCGCATTAGTAATTTAGCTGGTTATTCTAGCCGGTATATTAGTAAATTAGCACATTGATAAATTATTAATTATGAATAGAATTACTTCTCTTCTGGGGATTCAATACCCTATTGTTCAAGGTGGAATGGTATGGTGCAGTGGTTGGAGGCTTGCTTCCGCAGTGAGTAACGCTGGTGGTTTGGGACTGATTGGTGCAGGTTCTATGCATCCGGAGATTTTACGCGAGCATATTCGCAAATGCCGTGTAGCTACAGAGTTTCCTTTTGGTGTGAACATTCCTTTGATGTATCCGCAGATAGAAGAAATCATGAATATTGTGGTAGAAGAGGGAGTGAAGATTATTTTTACTTCTGCCGGGAATCCGAAAACATGGACAGGATGGTTGAAAGAGCGTGGAATTACGGTTGTTCATATCGTTTCTTCTTCCCGTTTTGCTGTGAAGTGTGAGGAGGCCGGGGTAGATGCAGTGGTAGCGGAAGGTTTCGAAGCCGGCGGACATAACGGGCGTGAGGAAACTACTACTTTTTGTTTGATTCCTGCTGTACGTGAAGCAACGACTTTACCTTTGATTGCAGCAGGAGGTATCGCTACGGGAGAAGGAATACTGGCTGCTATGGTATTAGGGGCTGAAGGTGTTCAGATAGGAACTCGTTTTGCATTGACTGATGAGAGTTCTGCAAGTCCGCTATTCAAGGAATATTGTTTGAGTCTGGGTGAGGGGGATACTAAGTTGCTGTTGAAAAAATTAGCTCCGACTCGTCTTGTGAAAAATAGTTTCCGGGAAGCTGTAGAGAAGGCCGAAGATAGTGGAGCTTCCATGGAAGAATTAAGAGCTTTATTGGGACGGGGGCGTGCCAAAAAAGGCATCTTTGAAGGAGATCTTGAAGAAGGAGAACTGGAAATAGGACAAGTATCGTCGATAATTTCCCGTCAGCAGCCTGTGGCGGAGGTCATGAAAGAATTAGTGGAAGCTTGTCAACGGGCAGCGAAAAAAGATTATTTGTAGTTTAATGAGGTTGTGCCGGCATTTTGAAGTGCACCCCAAAAGTTAGACACAACCTCATGTTTTAGAACAGAATGTCGTCTGCGTTGAGATGAATAAGTAGTGCATAGAGTGGTTGTTTATAGACATTCATTGTCCTGTTTTTGATTTTCATGCTTTTTCCATAGAGACCCACTCGTGTTATGTTATTATTAAAGGGTTCTGCAAGATCATATCTGAAAGGAAGTACTTTCTTGTCTTAGTCTTGATTATTAATGCTGTAATTCTGGATTAGCATCAATAGCAGCCTGTGGAATACGCAATGTATAGCGTGCATCGTCTTTCTCTAAAATATACGTTTTACCATCGATAACTTTTTCGATGCGTGGGCGGGTAGTGCGTCGTAAATCAAACCAACGATGACCTTCGAAAGCGAGTTCTTTAGTACGTTCTTCTTGAATTTCAGCAAGAAGCGCTTCTTGGGACATTACTTCTATTTCATTTTTTTTCAGTGTATAACCTTCCGGGGTATATCGGTTTTCTATAAGCTTTAATAATCGACCACGAGCCTCCGAGAGCTTATTTAAGTGAGCAGCGGCTTCTGCTGCATTCAGATAAATTTCTCCCGTGCGGAAAGAACATGAGAATTGCGTAGAACCGCATTTTAGAACAGGAAAATTACCATTTTTGTCTGCTACGTCAAAGTATTTGTTAGGGCGTAAATCATTTCTGTCATATTTTTCTTTCAGCATAGGTGTGGCTCTAAATGCTTTATCGACATCTTTACATACATATTCATAGGCTGTGATGACCTCTGTTGATTGAAAATCATTGGGAATTTTAGAATTCTCTTTATTAAAATCTTCTAATGATGATTTTTGTGATAAGACCTTTTCTGCACTATTATAAGTTTCTTGCCATTTTCCCATATATAAATATACGCGTGATTCCATAGCATCTACCGATATAGTTGAAAAACGATATGAGTATTGTTTCTCCCACTCTTTGCAATGGATCAATTTACGAGCTGATTCAATATCATTTAAAATCGCTGTATATACTTCACTAACAGTATTACGGGACGGAGTTTTTTCCAAATCAATATCTAACTTTATTGGAATTGCTTTAGTTTCCGGAGCTCCATCTTTTGTATATGGTTGTCCGTAAAGATTCACTAATAGAAAATGCATATATCCTCTAAGTAGATATGCTTCTCCTACAAGTTGATCGATGTCTTCCTGAGTTCCTTCTGTTATTTTATCTCTATTATCTATTATGGCGTTGGCATAATAGATAATGCTATAATAATTGCTCCAAGCAAATTCACGTGTACCGGGAATAGGATTAGAGTCGTTCCATTTCTCAATTTCCGAATAATAGTTTTGATCATATTCATTATCTCTGATTGTCACCTCATCGGTACGAAATTCAGTAACTCCTCTGTCGAAGAGAGGCTGGGAATATGCTTCTGTTAGCAATGCCCGATATTCTGATAGAGTATTTGGAATTACTTTTCCTATAGGTTGGATATCTAAAAAACTGTCACAGGAAGTTATTAATAGGCTTCCCAATAATGCAAAAGTAATATATAATTTCTTAGTCATGCTTATTCTTTTTTAGAAGTTTAGGCTTAAATTGAATGTCACTGATTTTGCAATGGGAGTTGCATACAGATTTCCCATTGATTCAGGGTCCAGATAATTCTTGTAGCTGGAACCGAATACAAATAAGTTACGTGCCTCTACAGCGACGGTTGCTCCGTTGATGTTTATTCTGTTTAGTAACTTTGAAGGAATCTGGTAAGCTAAACGTATATTTTGCAAACGTATATAATTTAACTTTTTGACCCAAATATCTAAGGAGTTGTAAATACGTGGTTGATCAAACAACAAACTATATTCTGCAGGATTAGAAGCAGCTGTCAATATGGCGGGGAATTTTCCGTTTTTGTTTTCAGGAGTCCATCTATCCAGAATATCCCGATTGGTATTGCGGCTCGCATCAAATTTTGTCAGACTGTAAGAAGGTGTTGTTTTTACATAAGCCCCAAAATTATAGGAGAAGTTCAAGTTCAATTCCCAACTCTTATAATTAAAGGTATTCATAAATCCTCCGGTATATGGAGCGTCGGATGTTCCTATATAGCTATAGAATTCTCTTTCTTCAAGAGTTGATACTTGAGGAGTATAGATTCCGATTCCCCATTCGTCTATTGCTACTTTATATAAATCTTCAAGAAACATGCTTTTTCCGTTCTTTGCCTTTACGCGAATACGTCCGGTTTCAGAATCAATGCCATCAGTCTTCAAAGCAAAAATAGCTCCGACAGGATAACCTTCAAGACTGGGAGTTTCTTGTGAATCCGGAGTATTAATTTTCAGTACTTTATTTTGGTTATATGCAAAATTGAATGTTGTGTACCATGAAAATTTTTTGGTGGTAATATTGCGTGTTTGCAGATTTATTTCTACTCCTTTATTCTCCATGCTGGCCCAATTAATCGTCATTGTTTCAAATCCGTTTTCTAACGGCAGAAGTTTTTTCCCAATCAGGTCCGTTCCTTTTCTATAGTAATAGTCTACACTTAAATTGATTGCCTGGTTTAATACGGAGAAATCTAATCCAAGGTTATATGAAGCAGTTTTTTCCCAACGTAATTTGCTGTTGGGAGCACCTTCTATTTGGATAGTTTGTTCTTCGTCATATCCGGGTAAGAGTCCTACATTGTCATAGGATCCTACTAGGAATGGTGAAGTAGTTTTATCGATATTTCCTTGCAGACCGTAAGAAAGACGAATTGCCAGGTTATCAATCCATTTGTATCGTTGTATAAAAGGTTCATTGGAGGCGCGCCACATACCACTAATTGAATAAATTGGTAAATAGCGATATTTCTTATCTACTCCGAAAAGGTCAGAGCCATCCATACGTACACTTCCCCCTATCGTATAGCGGCTCATGAATGAATATGAACCTGTAGTATAGAAGGACGCAAAAGCATTTTCTTGATAAGTTTTAGTATGTAGTTTATATTTCTCTGCATCCTTGTCATTTCTGATATTCAGTGGCTTTGTTGTCAATGTTTTGGGATCATAACCATATCCGGCTGTAAATTGAGTGTTATACCAGTTCTTTCTTATTTCAGAACCTGCCATTATTTGAATATCATGGATATCATTGAATGTATTTTTGTATTCTCCTTGTACTTTCCATGTAATTTGAGAAGTCGTAGCATTATTTACAGTATGCATTCCTCCTTTGGGAACAATGTATTGATTTTCGTCATAGCTACTATCTTCGCGTATGTTACGCATATTGAATGTATTTTCTCCTACATATTGTTCCTGAGAAGATTGATCCCATTGAATACCAACTTGAGAACTGAGTTTCCATTGATCGTTAAAACGTAGTTCTGTGTCGAAGATTGAATTGAATGAAGAAATGATTGTTTCATTATCTGTATTTTCTCGTTCTTCAAAGATATTAAATCCACGTTTTAAGTCAGGTTCATCTCCAGGGAGGATATCATAATCATATTGGTAGTTGTGCTCTGCATCATACGGATAAAAATAGGGATTGGCCGTACGAGAGTAGAATACAGGATTGGAATAACCATACTTATCAGATACAAAGTTTTGATTCTTTCGTCTGTTGGCGAAAATAGAGACACCAATTTTTAATATTTTGTTGATTTGATAAGAAGTCTTACTTGTCAGATTGAAACGTGTCATACTAACTCCCGGTACATTACCATTTTCTTTGGAGTAGCCTAATGAGTTGTAATACGTTGTTTTCTCTGTGCCTCCTGAAATACTTATATTGTATTCTTGTGTGAAAGCATCTCTAAATAATATATCATTCCAATCAGTCTGCATCGTTTTTAATTGATTGATAGCATTCTGAGCTTCGGGGGATAATCCCTCCCAACCATTTTGCAGATATTGATTCATTAAATTGTATTTATTCAAAATGGTTGCAACGCCACCTTTGTTGGGATATATGCTTTGATTGTTTTTTAATAATTGTAGTTCTAGATCTACTTTTTCTTGTGAATTTAACAAATTCAGACGGGAAGTGTCTAGATTAGGAGTATAAGTTAATTTCGTGTTGAAATTAATGATTGGTTTTCCTGTTCTTCCACGTTTGGTTGTAACTACGATGACACCATTAGCAGCACGTGCGCCATAAATTGCAGTAGCGGCAGCGTCTTTCAAGATAGTGATACTTTCTATGTCATTTGGACTTAATCCTGCAATAGATGATTGTTGCATATTGACGATATCATTATCTGTTGCATCATCTAATTTAGGAATATCTGTTCCTTCTAAGGGCATACCGTCTAATACCCATAACGGGTCCTGGGTTCCATTTAAAGAAGCCGTTCCCCGAATACGGATACGTGCCGGAGCTCCTGGTGCACCTGAAGTTGTTGTGACGGCTACGCCGGCGATTTGTCCGGTTAGTGCTTGGTCGATACTTTTATTCGCTCCGATCATGGCATCAGATAATTCTACCTTTGCAATAGCTGCCGTTAATTTTCGACGTTCTAATGTCTGGTATCCCGTTACTACCACATCCGCCAGAGCATGTGCCGAAGGTTGTAGTACAATACGGTAGTTTTTTTTATTTCCTTGCAATATAATCGCTTGTTCTTCGAACCCAATATAGCTGCAATGAATACGAGTCACTTTTTCCGGAACGGAAATAGAAAACTTACCGTCAATATCAGTGATAGTACCCAAAGAGGTTTGTGATACTCCGGCTTTTTTCAGATCATCGGCGTGAACATATACAGAAGCACCAATTAGAGGTTCATTGTCTTCACCAGAAATGACAACACCAGTTATCGTGTGGTTGGTAGCACTGGCAAAAACCAGTGCATTCACAAATAAGCATATAATAATGCACAAAAATTTGATTCTCATTAATTGTAAGATAGTTTAATTAACAGGTTTGTTTTACTTGATTCCCAAAGCGGTATTAATACGTAAAATCATATCTTCATAATGATAACGTGTAGCGGTATCGGAAGTCCCCAGACGATTTTGCAATAACTTCTTGATACGCAATAATTCACCACGTTTTACAGAAATGGCATCTGAAATGCGGTTAAGTTGACTTCCGTAAAAATTGAGTACACGTGGAGCACCCATGCGGTCTTCTTGACGAAGTGCACGTTGTTCGGCAGCATAGCAGCTACAGAAAGGAGTGGTATGGTCAAGCAAAAAATGTTCGTTGGCGATCTTCTTGTTGATTTTTACAGCTTCGGGCTCTGCGGCAGCGGTAAGTAATGCATCCAGAAAGTTTTTCTGCAAAGAGCGTTCCATAACGTTAGGGATACCTCCGCGTTCAGTAATACCGAAAATATTTTTGTGGAGTCCGTTCATTAGTTCAACTACCGTGAATGCTTTCTTACCGTTGACGGATTCATTCTCAATCATACGCATTAGGCGGGTATTGCCTAGTAAATCCCAAAGAATATAGGCTTGTGCATTCTTAAGGATTTGAGTGGGTGCATTTTCTTGCTTTCCGATCGGAGTGTTGCGGAGCAGATAAGTATATTGCCCGACTTCCGTATCAAATAACCATTTAGGATATGTCAGGACTTCATCCATTAGGAATTTCAGGGCTGCCTGTTGCTTTTCTTTTTCAACAAATGTGTAGGTTTTCACTCCGTCGCCTACTATGGTGTTTTCAATATAAATACCGCCGATATTGGCAAGTACATGATATAGATAATTGTTCCATTGGTTGATGACGGCATAGTAGAGGCGTGACGCTTCTTCATAAGTCTGTCCCTTTTCTCCGGTAGTAGTCCACTGAAGAATTTGCGGAACGATACGTTTCAAGTTAGCAATGCCAAGTTGTGACGAACGAACCGGGTCGTCTCCCAAATCTTCGTTCTGGGCACGCGGGTCTACGGCGTCACGTACATCTTGTGCCTCACTATATTTGTAAAGACGGTCTGTATGTTTACTCAAGAAATCGAAAAGAATATCCTTTTCTTCTTCCGGAGTATTCTTGCCATACCAGCGATATCCATATTCGATAGCAAACATATCATAAGGACCGATATGCGGGGACAGTACTTTTACACCGTCTCCCGGTTGGGCGATATAATTGAAACGCGCATAATCCATAATAGACGAAGCAGTCGAATTCATTCGGGAAGTGAATGCCGCAGAACGCAATGAGTCTGTTGGGAATGCCCATGAACCCATCATGTTGTGACGTAATCCTAGTGAGTGACCTACCTCATGGCAAGCAACAAAACGAATGGCATCCCCCATTAACGAATCAGGTAATTGTACGCTGCGAGCTTCCGGACAAACAGTTCCTGTCTGAACAGTAATCCATTCACGTACCATAGAAAGTACATTGTGCCACCACATGATATCTGCTTCCAGAATTTCTCCCGAACGAGGGTCGAGTAGGGAAGGTCCCATTGCGTTTTTCTTTTCTGATGCAGCATAAGTCAGTACCGAGTAATTGACGTCATCCATGTCTACATGCATACTGTCTGTGATTTCTTTAGCGATAATTGCATTTTTGAAACCGGCTTTTTCGAAAGCAGTCTGCCAGTCTTCTATTCCTTTCTTTATGTATGACCGCCATTGATAAGGAGTCGAATTATCGATGTAGAACACAATTGGCTTAATAGGTTCTACTGTCTGACCTTTTAGATATGCTTCCCGGTCTTCTGGTTTGGGTTCCATACGCCAACGGGTAATATATTGTTTCTTATCCGTTCCTTGTTGTGCGTCACTGAAACTTAATAACGGATTGGTGAAGTAGCCGACTTTCTGATTGTCGAAACGTCCTGTCATCGGTTTTTCCGGTAATAAAAGAATAGAGGAACTAACTTCCACCGTCACATATACGCTTGTCGTTCCTTCTGTCACTTTAGTGGTCAGCTCAGAAGTTGCTACAACGTTGTTAGGGAAAGATTTGATCGACAAAATACGTGATAAGTTCTTGATAGCGGAAGTCCCTAAATTAATGTTTGTAAAAACATTATTGATACTGGTTTCCGTACCATCGTAAATATCATTCACTTTGATCACCAATGCAGTGGAGTCCTGATTGATAGCTTCTATTTTGAAAGCGGCAATCAGTGGCGAGATAAAATTGTCCTTTACCGAACGGAAGATAGCGTCCGTTTGAGGAGCCAGTGGTAATGGGCGTTGTTGGCGAAACATCAGTTTGCCGGTTGCCTTGTCCCATTCCATACTAACCATTTGGTTCTCGTAGTTCACTCCGCGGTTCACTCCTGCGTCATTCAGTTCGGCAGGTACCCGTTGCAGTTTATTGACAATTAATAAATCACGCCCTAAAAGTGATGTAGGAATTTCAAAATAATAATCGTTCTTTTTTTGATGAACAGCAAACATTCCTTTGGTAATTTTGCTACCTTCCACAAGCTTTTCGTAGTCGCTTTTGGTTTTCTCCTCTTGCTCTGGTTTCTTCTTTCTCTTTTTAAACCAACTCTGATTTTCTGTAGCAGGGATAGTTGCAGATGTTGAGTGTGTTTCTCCACTCATCAATATACATGCAATGACCGCTGCCATTACCTTTACATACATTCTCATTGAGTCCTTTTATGTTTAATTATTATTAAAATCGGGCACAAAAGTACTAATATAAATAACATAATTGCTACAGATTTGCAATGAATATAATAATAAAAAGGATTATTAACTAGTATTTCCGCTTATCATTCCTTTCGGATATTTCGTAGTTTAGTGGGAATAGTGTACATTTGCGGGAGTAAAAAGTGAATGGAATGATGAGACGATATATCACCACTTTGATGTTGGCTTGCTGCATCGGAGGATATGGGCAAGAAAAGAAGCAAGCCACCTTTGTACCACCTTTTGACTTTCCTCTTACATTGAGCGGAAACTTCGGAGAAATCCGTTCTAATCACTTTCACGGCGGATTGGATTTTAAAACGGGAGGAGTAATCGGTAAACCTGTTCGTGCATTGGCAGAAGGCTATATTTCACGTATCCGTGTGACGAATGGTTCGGGCTATGTACTTGATGTCTGCTATCATAACGGTTATTCTACTATCAATCGTCATTTGAGCGGTTTTATTTCCCCTATTGCCGAAAGGGTGGAAAAACTGCAATATGAAAATGAAAACTGGGAAGTAGAGATTATCCCCGAACCGGATGAGTATCCAGTAAAAGCGGGACAACAAATAGCATGGAGTGGGAATACCGGCTATTCATTCGGACCGCATCTTCATTTGGATGTTTTTGAAACGGAGACGGGAGATTATGTAGATCCCATGCCTTTTTTCAAAACGAAAATAAAAGATACGCGTGCTCCGAAAGCGGACGGCATAATGTTTTTTCCTCAACTTGGTAAAGGAGTAGTGGATGGTAAGCAAGAAAATAAAATGATTCTTCCGAACACCGGACGTCCGGTGGAAGCATGGGGTGTGATAGGTACAGGCATCAAGGCGTATGACTATATGGATGGAGTGAGCAATCATTACGGAGTGTATTCTGTAGTGCTTACAGTAGATGAGAAAGAAGTATTCCGCAGTACTGTCGATCGTTTCTCACAAGAAGAAAACCGGATGATTAACTCTTGGACTTGCGGGCAATATATGAAATCCTTCATCGAGCCGGGAAATACATTACGTTTATTAAAGGCATCGAACACTAATCGTGGTTTGGTGACTATTGATGAAGAACGCGATTATCGCTTCATGTATACTCTGAAGGACGTTTTTGGCAATACTTCTAAATATAGTTTCACGGTTAGGGGGCGAAAACAACCGCTTGAGCCATTGCAACATCGCGAAAAGTATTTCTTTGCGTGGGATAAGGTAAACTATCTGCAAGAGCCGGGTTTGAATCTGGTTGTTCCCAAAGGAATGTTATATGACGATGCCCCCCTTAATTATCAAGTAAAAGCTGATAGCGGTGCTGTTGCGTTTACATATCAGTTAAATGACAAACCGATTCCGCTTCATGCAAGCTGTGAATTGCGTATTGGCTTACGTAGAAAGCCTATAACTGATACTACAAAATATTATGTAGTCCGTGTCACCCCGAGAGGAGGAAAATATAGTGTCGGTGGAAAGTATGAAGACGGATACATGAAGGTATCTATTCGTGAATTGGGAACTTATACGGTTGCCATTGACACAATTCCGCCTGAAATTATTCCTGTTAATAAGAAGCAATGGGGAAGAACCGGAAAGATTATCTATCGTTTGAAGGACAAAGGAACGGGTATTGCATCCTACCGTGGAACGATTGACGGCGAATATGCACTTTTCGGACGACCGAATATTGTGAAATCGTATTGGGAATGTGTACTTGATCCGAAGCGTGTGAAGAAAGGTGGAAAACATATCGTTGAATTTACGGTAACTGATTATTGCGGAAATGAAACCGTATCCCGTGAAAGTTTTATCTGGTAAATTATTAAAAGAAAATCATATATGAAGAAAAGACTTATTTTTTGTGCTGCTCTATTCCTGGCGGCAGTGGCGGATACTTTCGCCTGTACTAATTTAATTGTCGGCAAGAATGCATCGACTGATGGTTCGACTATCGTTTCCTATTCTGCCGACTCGTATGGCCTGTTTGGAGAACTTTATCACTATCCTGCTGCTACATATCCTAAAGGAACCATGTTGAAAGTGTACGAATGGGATACCGGTAAATATTTGGGAGAAATCGAACAGGCACGCCAGACTTACAATGTAGTGGGTAATATGAATGAATATCAAGTTACTATTGGTGAGACAACTTTTGGCGGACGCCCTGAATTGGCTGATTCTACAGGAATTATCGACTATGGAAGTCTGATTTATATTGGTCTGCAACGTTCGCGTACAGCTCGCGAAGCGATTAAGGTGATGACTGATTTGGTACAGCAATACGGTTATTACAGTGAAGGGGAATCTTTTACCATTGCCGACCCGAATGAAATTTGGATTATGGAAATGATTGGTAAAGGTCCCGGTATCCGTGGAGCAGTATGGGTAGCTGTACGTGTGCCGGATGACTGTATCTCGGCTCACGCCAACCAATCACGCATTCATCAGTTCGATATGAACGACAAGGAGAATTGTATATACTCGCCGGATGTCGTATCTTTTGCCCGTGAGAAAGGCTATTTCAGTGGTGTGAATAAGGATTTCAGCTTTGCCAATGCGTATGCACCGTTGGATTTCGGAGCCCGTCGTTTCTGTGAAGCTCGTGTGTGGAGCTATTTCAATAAATTTACAGATAACGGTAAAGATTATCTTCCTTATATAGAAGGAAAGACTAATACCCCAATGCCTCTTTTTGTGAAGCCGAAGCATAAGCTTTCCGTGCAGGATGTAAAAGACATGATGCGTGACCATTATGAAGGTACGCCTCTCGATATTTCCAATGATTTCGGGGCAGGTCTTTACAAGACTCCCTATCGTCTTTCTCCTCTGAATTTCAAAGTAGGCGACCGGGAATATTTCAACGAACGTCCGATTTCCACTCAACAAAGCGGCTTTGTATTTGTGGCGCAGATGCGTGCCAATAAACCCGATCCGATAGGTGGTGTGCTTTGGTTTGGAGTAGATGATGCGAATATGGCGGTGTTCACACCTGTTTATTGCTGTGTAACTAAAGCTCCGGTATGTTACACACGTGTGGACGGAGCTGATTATATCACTTTCTCATGGAATTCGGCTTTCTGGATTTTCAATTGGGTGTCTAATATGGTTTATCCCCGTTACAGTTTGATGATTGATGATGTACGTGCAACTCAAAAAGAACTGGAAACGACTTTCAATAATGCTCAGGAGGGCATAGAAGAAATGGCTGCCAGACTTTTGGCTAAAGATAAGTCTGCTGCAGTTGAATTTTTGACGAATTATACCAATATGACGGCTCAGAGTACTTTCGATACTTGGAAACAATTAGGCACATTCCTGATTGTGAAGTATAACGACGGAGTAGTGAAACGAGTAAAGGACGGTAAGTTTGAACGTAATTCTATCGGACAGCCTGCCGGTGTTATTCGTCCGGGGTATCCGAAAGAATTTCTGGAAGAATATGTGAAGCAGACAGGAAAAAGATATGAAGTGCCGGAATAATAGTTGTTTTAGTTGTTATTAAATCATATATAATGTCCACATCATTTCTGCTTTGCGGGTGATGTGGATTTTTATTATGTTGATAATCAGTAATGTATTTGCCATGTATTTGTCCATTCCAAATATTTGGATTCTTTTCTGCTGCTGCCTATCTTTGCCTTATTCTATTTCAAACACCAACTACTATGCGAATCATCTTTATTATATATTACTTGCTTATCACATTACTCTTTGTTTCTTGCCAAGAGTCATCATCTGTTGAAGTAGAGAGGGAAAAGATAGCCTCTCTGTTACAGAAGGGTGACAGTTGCCGTCAGGTTGGTAATGAGGAAAATTCAATAGCCTTCTATTATCGTTCGTTGGAATTAGCTAAGCAAACGGGAGAACAATCGTTGGAAGCGGCTGCTAGTGATCGTCTCGGAATTGTTTATTTATATCGTGAACTTTATTATGATGCACTCGATTTATTTCGGCAAAGTGCGTCGATTTATGCATTGACGGGAGAAAATATCCGGTTGGCATTGGCATTGCGTAATATAGGGCGTACGAACTTGGTGTTGCATCATTCCGATAGCATAGCCTGTTATTATGAGCAGGCTATTGAGGTGGCTTCCTGCTTGGAAGATAAGAAGTTACTGCATACTATATCCAAAGAACTGGAAGCTATCTATTCAAAGGCGGGATTTTACGATTATTCACCTCGTCTGATGTTGAAGTGTTTGGATAGCGTATCTGATGACGATTTTTCCAATTTGCTTGCAGGGGAGTACTATATCGGTATGAATAATGCCGAAGAAGCGAGAATTTGGTTGAAGAAAGCTGTTCAGACGAGCGATATGTATATATGTTCGAGTGCATATCAGCTTTTATATGAAATTGAGAAGAGAACCAATCATCCGGACACTGCCGTTAAGTATGCCGAATATTATATCCAGTGTAAAGATTCGCTTGATAAACAGATTTCGGTTTCTTCGACGATTCGTGCTTTAGGACAGAATTATGAAAAAGAACGTCTTAAATGGGAGAATCAGCAATTGCAGAATGAGCAACTTCGAAAGCGTATGTATTATTTGATCATTCTGTCAATTTCATGTTGCTTGCTGGTAGTAGGGTTGGTTTTGTATTATCGGGAGAAGTGGAAGAAAGAGAAGGTATTGGCTGGTGTTATGAAACGTTTACGTGACAATGAGCGTCAAATAGAGAATTACACAGCTGTAATAGAAAAGAATAGGCGTATTATCAGTGATTTGAAAGGAACTCAGCAGAAGAATGCGTTACTGTTACGTGAAGAAAAGAACAAATCTATAAATTATGAGAATCTGCAACATGAGAATTTGTTGTTGATGAAACAACTGCATATATTGCATTCCGATAGGGAAGGATTGTTACAGCAACTTCAAATGGGAACCAACTCATCTATTTCTTCACAACGGATTACCGCTTTCACACAACTTTGGCTATTGAAAAGTGAACCTTATTATGGAATCATAGAGACACAAGAAGAATGGAACCGATTGTTTGAACTCATTGACCTGTTTTATGGGAATATTTCCGCCAGACTGAATGGTTGTGAGTTATTGAGAGAGCATGACAGAAGAATCTGTTATTTGCTTCATGCCGGGCTTGACAATTCAGCTTTAGGGATATTATTCAATATAGATAATACTTCTGTGACTAAATCCAAGCAACGTATAAAGAAAAAACTGGGACTGGGCCCTAACGATGTGCTGGAAACATTTCTTAATGAGAATAAAAAATAGTATATAGATTGTTTCACTTTAAATATAAAACAGCCATGAAAAGACTATTATTTACCTTTTTAGCTTTATGCCTTGCCGTTGCCGGTTCGGCTCAGTCGGGGCAGATGACTTCCAAACTGCCGACTATTGATATCACTAAGGAATATCCGAAAAAGAAATTAGTATTGCAAGATATTGCAACTGCTGAATACATTCCGCTGGAAACATCGGATAAAGTGTTGCTGGACGGAGTGGCTACTCTGCATTGTTCATTTACCGAACACTATATAACAACGTATAATGCCAATGAAGGGCAAATCTTCGTATTCGACAGAAAAGGGAAAATATGCCATACATTTAATCATAAAGGAGGGAGTGGGGAAGAATACAACTATCCTTTGCAGTTACGCTTGGACGAAAAGGCTAAAGAGTTGTTTCTGCTTGACATATCTAATAAAATACAGGTCTATTCGATAGAGGGAAAATACAAGCGTTCTTTGTCTATTCCCAAAGATGTACGGATTGAAATTATGTACAATTGTGATGAGCAACATTTGTTGGGTTACGATAGTTATATGTTGGATAGAAAAGATAAACAGCCCAATAGTCGTCCCTATTTACTGATTTCGAAAAAGAACGGAGCTGTTTCCCGCCTTCCGGTAACTATCCACAAACGTGTGGGAAAACGCATTTATATTACTCAAGGGGGACAGACGGCTACCGTTTCAATGTCTCTCTATCCGTTAGCAAATAGCGGTTCGGAGTTTATCTTTGCAGATTTGGCAGGTGATACTGTTTATTCTTATTGTAATCATAAGTTGACCCCGTTGTTTGTACGTACTCCGAAAGCAGATGCTTCCGAGCCAAGACTCGTTATGCAATGTTATGCCAAGATTGGGAGCTATCTGTTAATGTCGACTGCATTGAAAAAGTATGAACCGGGGAAAACTTCGTTTGATACTAAAGAATTTGTTTATGATACGGTTGAGAAGAAAGTATATGATTTGGAATTTGAGAATCAAGACTATTCGCCCGCCCGTTCAATGCGAATGGGAGGCGTATTATCGGCATTACCTGAAAAATGTGTTTTCGATTCGTGGGATACTGACCGTTTATTGGATATGTTGGAGAAAGGAAAGTTGACGGGAAACTTGAAGAAGGTGGCGGAGAAGATGACAGTTGATGATAATCCTTTACTCATATTGTACAAATTCAAATGAAACGTAGATGAAGATTATATGGTTCTTTTTCTCCTTGTGTCTGCTGGTAGGATGTAAACGTTCGGATGTGGCGGTATCGGTGGAACAAACGTTGCCGGTGATAGATTTGAATGCTGCTTATCCTGAAAAGAAACTGGATTTGGCAGAGGTGGCGAGTCCTGAATATATTCCTTTGTATACAGTCGGGGCGGATTCATTAGATAGATATAGTCTGACTTCAGCGAGTGTTTCGCCCCATTGGGTAGTAGCTTATAATTGGCAGCAGACAATTATGGTTTTTGAACGGGCAACCGGAAAACTTCGTTATCGTTTTAATCATCAGGGACAGCAAAAAGAACAATATTATTATATATTCTCGGTGTTTGTAGATGAAGAACGTGAAGAAATATATGTAGTCGGTTCAGTTTTCAAAATCCAGGTTTATAGCCTGTCCGGCAACTATAAGCGTACGTTGAATCTTCCCTATGATATGTCTTTCGAACAGGTGTTTGATTATGATAAAGATTCATTGATATTTAACGACGGAAGGGAAGATGTAGATAATCCTGTCCAAAAAGGAACTTATTATTATTTAATGTCGAAAACTGACGGAGGAATGCGTTCTTTGCCTTTTCATGTAAAGTATCGTATTACGAACCGCTTTCGCATCCGACTAAGGAATGGAGACAGGCAAGGGGTAATTTCCTGTATGTTTTCCGTAAAGCCATTGTTGAAGAATGGTGATGAAATGATATTATCCGAATTTTCCAATGATACCGTTTTCTCTTATGGGAAAGAAGGAACGAAACCTTTGTTGGTACGTACTCCGGCTCCCCGTTCTACTTTTCCTTTGAAGTTAATGTCGGTTTCAGCTTGTAGCAGACGTTTTCTGTTTTTGGATGTGATAGAGAAAGTGTATAGACGGAATATCAAGAAGTTGGACGGAGACTCGTTTGTCTACGATTACCGCGAAAAGGAGATCTTTACTCCGGTGTTGGTCAATAGTGATTTTATCCCTGAACTGCCGGTTGAGATAGATAATATGAACGGAAGTTTTCCGAAATATGCCGGTGCGTCTTCTATTCATTCCCGGGAGTTTATGCAGTACTATCGGAGAGGAAATTTACAGGGGCGGGCATGTGAAGCGGCCTCTTGCTTGACAAGAGATGATATTTATGTTTTAGTGCTGTATCATTTTAACTGAATAGAGCCGGTAAATGTATTCTTACGGTTATTATTTTGAGGAAAAATGTAGGATTTATAAACTTATTATTTTACATTTGTGTGCTCAAGAAATAGATAGTAATAATTCATTAACCAATAAACAATAATCGAAATGGAAAATCAGGAACTTATTAAACAGGTCACTGAAAAAGCCGAAAAATGGTTGACCCCGGCATACGATGCTGAAACTCAGGCTGAAGTGAAGCGAATGTTGGAAAACGATGATAAAACCGAATTAATAGAAGCATTCTACAAAGACCTCGAATTTGGTACCGGTGGTTTACGCGGTATCATGGGCGTAGGTAGCAACCGTATGAACATCTATACGGTAGGTGCCGCTACACAAGGTCTTTCTAATTATTTGAAGAAGAACTTTAAAGATCTGCCGCAGATTTCTGTTGTGGTTGGTCATGACTGCCGTAACAACAGCCGTTTGTTTGCGGAGACCTCTGCCAATATTTTCTCTGCCAACGGTATCAAAGTATATCTGTTCGACGATATGCGTCCTACTCCCGAAATGTCTTTCGCTATCCGTCACCTCGGTTGCCAGAGCGGTATCATCCTGACTGCTTCTCACAACCCGAAGGAATATAATGGTTACAAAGCATACTGGGATGACGGTGCGCAAGTACTGGCTCCGCACGATAAAGGTATCATCGACGAAGTAAACGCTATTGCCTCTGCTGCTGATATCAAATTCCAAGGCAATCCGGATTTGATTCAGATTATCGGTGAAGATATAGACAAAGTTTATCTGGACATGGTGAAGACAGTTTCTGTTGATCCGGAAGCAATCGCCCGCCACAAAGACATGAAGATTGTTTATACTCCGATTCACGGTACAGGTATGATGTTGATTCCGCGTGCTTTGAAGATGTGGGGATTTGAAAATGTGTTTACTGTTCCCGAACAGATGATTAAGGACGGTAACTTCCCGACTGTCATCTCTCCGAACCCGGAAAATGCCGAAGCTCTTTCTATGGCTGTGAATCTGGCTAAAGAAATTGATGCAGACCTCGTTATGGCTTCCGACCCGGATGCAGACCGTGTAGGTATCGCTTGTAAGGATGATAAAGGTGAATGGGTGCTGATTAACGGTAATCAGACTTGTATGATGTATCTTTACTATATTCTCACTCAATACAAACAACTGGGTAAGATTAAAGGTAATGAGTTCTGTGTGAAGACAATCGTAACTACGGAACTTATCAAGAAGATTGCTGATAAGAATAACATTGAAATGCTCGACTGCTACACCGGATTCAAATGGATTGCACGTGAAATCCGTCTGCGTGAAGGTAAGAAGAAATACATTGGAGGCGGTGAAGAGAGCTATGGTTTCCTTGCCGAAGACTTCGTTCGCGACAAAGACGCGGTATCAGCCTGCTGCTTGATTGCAGAAGTTGCTGCATGGGCAAAAGATAACGGTAAGTCATTGTATCAATTGTTGCTGGATATCTACGTAGAATACGGATTCTCTAAAGAATTTACTGTGAACGTAGTGAAACCGGGCAAGAGTGGTGCTGAAGAAATCAAAGCTATGATGGAAAACTTCCGTGCTAATCCTCCGAAAGAATTGGGTGGTTCGAAAGTGATTCTGAGTAAAGACTACAAGACTTTGAAACAAACAGACGATAAAGGTAATGTAACTGCTATTGATATGCCGGAACCGTCTAATGTCCTGCAATATTTCACAGAAGACGGCAGCAAAGTTTCTGTTCGTCCTTCAGGTACAGAACCGAAGATCAAATTCTATATGGAAGTACAAGGTGAAATGGGTTGCCGTAACTGTTATGCTTCTGCCGAGTCTGCTGCAATGGAAAAGATTGAAGCAGTGAAGAAGTCATTGGGTATCTGATCTTATTTCTTCTGATAGTTCAGAATAAATAATAAATAGCGCCTCCATAGTCTTTTCGAAGATTGTGGAGGCGCTTCTTTATATCTGTCCTGCATCTGTTTCCCACTATTCAAGCCGGTTTAGTACAGTTCTTTCATTTCCTTTGCATTCTTTAAGTCCCCTTTCTAATCATTCTTCCGGGAATCTTGTTGTATTGGCATCATCTCAATTTAAGCACGCAGGCTACGGATATACACACTTTTGTTGATGCTTTAGAGTGATACGCTAAGTTTCATTTTCGTAAGTTGTTCGTTTGTAGTTTGTGTGTATTTCGTGGCCTGCTTTTTGGTTTTATTCTTTTCTAACGGTTACTTTTTTTATTTGCTCCCTATCCAAGTCCATTTATGCCATATCGTCTCCAATGGTCCCTGTTTATGTCCGGACAGCCACCATTTACAGAACTGAACCTGTAAGATACAAAGAACAATACCTATAATCAAGCTTAGAGTATATCCGCAGTAAGGAGCCAGATAAAATCCGAATGGGAAATAGATAATGGCACCCAGAACAGATTGGGAAATATAGTTTGTCAGGCTCATCTTGCCGTAAAAGCGGAGGCTGGAAACAGCTTTTTGAAACTTAGCTTTCTGATACAGTAGGATGAAGGAGGAAATCAATACGATAGTGAACGCGAATTTCTGCCACATATCAAAAGCGGTACCCACTGTCTGTTGAATCAGACTGTTGTCACTCTGCATGATTTGCTCTTTCAAAGAGTAAAGAGGTGCGAAGCTGATAGCAGCAATGATGAGCGCTTTTACCCAAAATTTCAAATGAGATTCGGTGGTGACGAATAACTGTTTGCGTCCGATGTACAAGCCGAATAGGAAAAGTCCGGCAGTTTGTAAGAAACGTCCGGCGCCGATAGCCCAAAACAAACTGGCTTTCTGTCCCAAGGTGACATTACCTATCAGGAATTCCCAGAAGTTCCCACCTTTGGTATAAGCTGCTACTTCAGCATACATCGCTCCGACATTTAAGTCGGGCAGGGTATAGGCAGGATTGAAAAGGCTCATAATGTAGTGGAACCATTCAATCGGTTGTAGTGAGAAGAAGATAGCAGTGATTAAAATAGCTTTGTCACTCCATTTGCGTACGATAAACAGTACGATGCCGACCACAACGAACAGAAGCAACACATCTCCTGCCGGAAAAAAGGCAGCATTGAGAGTAGCAAAGCCTGCAAGCAATACCATTCTCCATAAGAAACGGTAGCCGAAGTCTTTTCCTTTCAACTGCTGGTTGTGCGATTGGATATAGAAAGTGAATCCGAAAAGCAGGGCGAAGATTGCATAAGATTTTCCTGCAAACAATGAGAATGTTGCATTAAATACTCCGGCATCTAAAATGGTAAGCCATTCGGGAGAACTTTCCGGATAGACGGGGAAAATGAAATGCTCCAGGTTATGTACCAAGAGGATAGCCATTACGGCAAAACCTCTGAGAGCGTCTACTACTTCAATTCGCGGTGTTTTTGTTGATAATTCCATGGGGTTGATTTATGATTGTTTTTTTAGTGAATATTCGTTTTACCCATTTGTTGGCAGGCTTTTCAAAATAATAAAAAGAAAGCAGGCTGAGTATAATGGTGATGCAGAGAATGACGGGGACACTTATTGTCCATTGTATCTGCCAATGATAGTGGGCGGACATTCGCATATATGCATCTATGATAAACAAATGTATCAAGTAGAAACTATAACTGATTTCTCCGCCTATGATTAAGAACCGGTTGGATAGCAATCGGGATATGCCTCCCTGTTGTAAGGCGAATATAAGAATGATTAGCGAGACGGGTAACCAGTAATAACAAGAATAGCGATAGACTTTAGGAATGTCTGCGGCGCAGAGGAAGAACAGTAAAAATAAGGCAACGGCTCCTGCCTCTAATAAAGTTCCGGTGGAATAAGAAAGTTTTTTATTACATAATGACCGGTAGAACTGGTAAAGCAGGACACCTACGAAAAAGTCAGGCAGGCGGGTGAATGGATTTACATACCAGTATGCTTTGATTTGCTCCTCGTTGGTCAGATACATGCCTGCCAGCATAATTGGAAGACAGATGAGCAGTGTGATAAACAGGCTTCTTTTGGTATGCAAGAAAGGAACAATCAGAGGAAAGCAGAAATAAAACAACTGTTCGCATCCCAAACTCCACGAAGGACTGTTGAATGAAAAGAAGTAGTCGGCAGAGGGGAAGAACGGTTGTAGGAGAAAGGTGGAGGCGGCAAAGTGTTTTATCCAGTCTGCCGTGCCGCTATATTGAACGTATCCTCCTATGCATACGGCAATTAATAATGTCAGTAAATGCAAGGGATAAATGCGGGCGAGGCGTGCTACCCAAAATGTTCGTTTGGTAGCGGTCTTTTCCAATAACTTCTCCTGATAGTTGTAAGCAATAATAAAACCGCTGAGCACAAAAAAGAAACTGACTCCGACAAACCCTTCTTTAAAGAAATGAGCATCGAAACTTGAATCAATGACGTAGCAGTGCGCCCCAAATACCATTAGGGCAAAGAATATCCGTAAAGAAGTTAATGTGTTAATCACGATACTTATCAGTTTTTTTGTATTCGACTGCAAAAGTAGTGTTTTCTTATGAGATAAAAATTCACATAGATTAAAAAAGAACTTAGGATTCGGAACGCAGACGGCTAAGATGTTGGGGAGTCATGCCAAGAAAGGAAGCTATATACCCCAGTTGGGCACGGTGAATGACATCGGGTTGTTCACGTAAGAGTTGTTCGTAACGTTCCTTAGCCGGAAGATAGAGCCGGTTGATATGGTGCATATCCATATATAGCAGGCATTCCTGATGAATAATCCGTCCCCAGTTGGCAATCTCGATGTTGGTTTCATAAATCCGATTCAAGTCTTCGATACGTATGGCATATAATTCGCAGTCCTCCAACAATTCTACATATTCGTATCCCGGTTCGTCGTGATACAAGTCTTTCATGGCAAAAGTGATATCACCTTCGCGTGAAAACCATATCGTGATTTCTTCGCCGTCGTGTAAACAATAAGACCGGCAAAATCCTTTTTCGATAAAGTAGACGTGACGGTCTGCTACACCACCGCGTATCAGTAAGTGTTTTTTAGGAAGTTCCAGCTTTTCCATATGACTGAAAAGAACCTCCAGAGAACTGTCCGATACCGGATAATATTGCCGGATACCTTTGATGATGTTTTCCATAGCCGATTATTTGTGAGAGCATTCCAGCCACCAGTCGATCATCTTTCGTGCGAGGCTCAGCTTTCGGGGAAGTTCCGGCAAGTTGTCCCGTGTGTAGAAGTCTCCGGAACTCAGTTCTTCCTCCTGCAACTTGATTTCCCCTCCGGCATAATCTGCAATGAACCCAACCATTAATCCGCTGGGATAAGGCCATGCTTGATTGCCGAAATAGGTGATGTTCGTCACATCCAGTCCCGTTTCCTCTTTCACTTCACGCGCTACGCACTCCTCTAATGTCTCGCCCGTCTCCAGGAACCCGGCTACGAGGCTGTTGAACGTTCCCTTGAAGTTACGGGCATGGACCAGGAGCAATGAATCCTCTTTTCTTACTAAGACGAGAATTGCAGTAGAAATAGAAGGATATACTTCCCGTCCGCATTTCGGGCAACGTTTCATGATGTCCTCTTTCTGTTCCATAGGAGTGCCGCAGGCAGAACAGAAACGACTGTTCCGGTCCCAGTGCAGAATCTCATGCGCTTTTCCTGCTGCCTGATAGTGAGATAGCGGGAGATAATCATAAGAGGCACGAAGTCCGGTCATTACATACTGTGTCGATTCTTCAAAAGGCGAGGAGAGGGAGAAAGACTTACAAGTCTTTCCCTCTAATGTTGTGATAGTATGTACCGTCGTTTTTTCTTTAATAGTGATAGGCGGAATTTCTCCATAAGGAAGAGCAAATGTGCCGTTCTCTTTCTTCTCAAGTAATAACTGGTCTTTATAAAAGACGAACCACCATGATTGCGTTGTTTTATTCATTTTAATCTTCTTCTTTTGCTTCGCGCTGCGAAGGTATAAAAAACTGTATTGATATTTAATACTTTGTCTGATAAAATGTCAATGGATTAACTTAATACAATACGCTGTTCGATACCGATTTCTCGAATGAAATAATTATCGTGCGAAATGGCTATGACGGTACCTGTATAGTTCCTGATAGTCGCAGTGATGATGTCGATACTCTGTATATCCAGATTGTTGGTCGGCTCGTCCAAAATAAACATATCCGGTGTGTTGTTGCTGATCATCAGGCAGCAGAAAGCGAGCCGCATCTTCTCGCCGCCGCTTAATTTCCGGCAGGACTTGTCCCATTCGGAAGCGGGAAACAAGTAACGGTTCAGGATGATCTTTATTTCATGTTCCGGCAGATTGCGGTTGTTGAAAGCGTAAACCTGTTCAAGGACACTGTTCCGGTCGTCGATGATAGAATACTCCTGATTCAGATAAACATAAGAAAAATCTGCCCGTGTGAGTGTTCCTGTCTGTGGTTGAAGTTGTCCGGTGATGATTTTCAAGAGAGTAGTCTTTCCGCTGCCGTTGGTCCCTTCTATGCGGAGGCGGTCGCCACTCTTTAACTGAAAACTGACGGGAGTTTGCCAAAGCAGTTGTTCCGGCAGGTTATTTTCGGAAGGTTCGTTATCGCTTTGGCTATCGCTGTCGTTCGGAGCAGAATGATAACCGAAGTTGATATCCTTTGCCGTAATTAACGTTTTTCCGGTGTGCAGGGAAGAACCGTTGAAATCTGTTTTAAGCGCAGCCGTTGGAGAGAGAGAACCCCGGAGTTGGTTACGTTCTTCTGTCAGTTTGTCGGCTTTCTCCTGATGCACGCTGTTAAGTTTGCCGGTACTTTTTTCTGATTTTCCCTGCAATGCATTTAGTACAATGCGTGGAACACCTCTTTTAATATTAGCTTTCTCACCGCGTACATTCTGTTTGTCTCTTCGTTCGGCTGTTTCACGGGCTACCTTGCGTGCTATCCGCAGTGCTTTTTCTTTTTCTTCGATACGCTGTTGTAAGGCTTCCCGCATCAGAGTTTTCTGTTCTTTGTAGAATTCGTAGTTTCCGCCATAATAAGTGAGTTGATGTTTCTCCAATTCACATATTTCGGGAAGAAGATTGAGCAGGGTACGGTCATGGCTCACGACCAACAACGTAGAGTGACATTTCTCTACCCAGTCATACAAACGTTGTCGGCCCGACGAATCAAGATGATTGGTCGGTTCGTCCATGAGTATGACAGAGGGATTATGAATATCCATACCTGCCAGAAAAACACGGGTCTTTTCTCCGCCGCTAAGCAAATGCATTGGGTAGGACAGGGGAAACTGGCCTAATCCCCATGAGTCAAGAGCGGCAATGGAACGTTCTTCGATATTCCAATCATCGTCCAACTGGTTAAAATTCTCCGTTGAGGCATCTCCTGCCAGGATAGCTTGCAGGGCTTGTTGCTTGCGGTCTATCCGCAAGGCTTGGGCAATGGTCAGCGAATCATATTGTCCGAAATGTTGGGGGATGTAATAAATGTCGTCTGGGCGGACAATAACGCCGGAAGACGGTGATAGTTGTCCGGCAATAATTTGCAGCAGGGTAGATTTCCCGCAGCCGTTATTACCGACTAATCCCAGTTTCTGTCCTTTACTAATGGCAAAGTTGAGGTCACTGAATAATACTTCTTTATCCGGGTGGATATAGCTGATTTGTTGAATACTTATAGGCATGGTTGTCTATTGGGGTTGAAGTGAAAGAAATAGTGAAAGATAATCACGGGGCAGGGGGCGACAAACACAATACCGGCTAAACAACACGGATTCCGTGATGCTTAACAACGAGGAAAAAGCATATAAGAAAAGTGATGTTTACTTAGAAGTGTTGTCTTACTTGGAAATTCTCATTGCGGTAAGTATATAGTTTAACTTGGGCGCAAAGATAGCACTTTTGGGGAAGAATCCTATTCTATTTCAGTAGAAAAGTTATTTCAGAGGCTCCATTTACTCAATTCAGACCTTCTGTTCTGCTGAATCAGAATCTTTGTCTGCCCTGTTTAGAGGCTCTGTTTCGGTAGTCCGGAACGTGAATGGAGAAGTTTTTCTGAGTTAACGACAAAGTTCTGAGCATTAGGGACTAAAGTTTCTTTCTATTGGTGGTAATCTATAAACGCAACTTGTATTTATAAAAATGAAGCTTTCATTTATAAAAACGCAGGTTGCATTTATAAAAACAAAAGCTTCGTTTATAGTTTATTGTTAGGGTCTGATAAGTTTAGTATTCGTCCGGGATAAGTTTGTGAGTAGGCAAGAGGAAGTTTATTGCTAATCAACTGGTTTATAGTCTATATCTTCCTTTATTTCTTTACCATTCTATTTCTTATATATCGAACAATTCATTCAAGCCTTCACTCATACTAGGATGCGTAAAGATGAAATCCCGCAGGAATGTATAATGTTGTCCTGTTTTCATCGCCATGGCAACGATATTGATTATTTCCGGGGCTTCGGCGCAAAACAGTGTACACCCCATGATCTTTCCGCTATGGTCGTTTACAATTGCTTTCAGCATGCCGTCTGTCTGTTTCAACGTGCGCGAACGTACCACAGAAGTAGCCGGCAAATGGGAAACCTTAAAAGAATATCCTCTTTTCAGTGCTTCTTCTTCGGTAAGTCCGATATGAGCCAACGGCGGGTCGATAAATACGGCATAAGGAACAGGGTCACGATCTCCGATGTCCCGTTTCTTGTCTCCGAAAAGCTGGTCGCGGATGATCCGGAAATCATCTAATGAGAGATAGGTAAACTGCGGTCCGCCTTTCACATCACCCATTGCCCAAACGTGAGGGACGGTTGTGCGTAACTGGTCATTCACCACGATAGCCCCGTGAGCATCCACCCCTATACCTGTTGCTTGCAGGTTCAACCCTTCAATCATAGGCTTTCGCCCGGTTGCGATAAGGATAGCGTCACCGTCTACAAAATAAGGAGTGCCGTCGGATACGTCCGAATAAGTCAGCGTCACACCGTCATTCGTATCATGGATAGACTGTGCACGGGCATTCAGATGAATCTCTATCCCTTTCTTTTCCAACACCTCTTTCACGCTGTTCGCTATATCCTGGTCGTTGCGGGGCATGAACCGGTTGCCTCCTTCGAGAAGGGTAACTTTGCTCCCGAACTCGGCATACATCGAAGCAAATTCCAGTCCGATATATCCTCCGCCCACGATAATCAGGTGTTGAGGCAGCACGTTCAAGTCCAAAAGAGTAGTGCTGGTATATACTTTCTGACTCTCCTTAATCCCGTCTATTGCCGGAATAATCGGTGTGGAACCCGTATTGATGAAGATTTCTTTCCCTTGCAGTTCGATATCCCCTTCCGGCAGCGCCACCTTGATGATATTAGCCGAAACGAAAGAACCTTCTCCCGTGTAGACCGTTACATTGGGACGTTTGCTTAACCTTTCATAATTATTGTTTCTTAAGAAAGACGTCAGTCTGTTTTTCCGGCCGATAGCCTGTTTGTATAAGTTCGCCTGTTTCGGATAATCATCGTGATAGAGCAAGGCGGCAATGCCGGCTTCGTGCACGAGCGTTTTCGTCGGGATACAGGCGATGTTGGGACACGTTCCTCCATACATCATGCTTGAACGTTCCACGACGGCAACTTGCCAGCCGCGGTTTGAAAGTTCGGCAGCAAGAGTCTTTCCTGCTTTGCCGAACCCTATAATGATTGCATCATATTGTTTCATAACTTCTTTCATTAACGATTAATATTCAACTATATAACAGTGAGATGAATTATTTGTTTTCGTCGTTTCGAGAAGTTAAGGAATTCAAAAGTAGTGAGGTTAGTCTTTTTTCAATGTTTTGAGTACACGTTGTGACGAGTCGGATAGAAGCACTACTGCACCTGCCAGTATGACGATATCTTTAATCACCAGCCGTCCTGCACCGGACAGTAACGGGAAACCGAATTCTCCGCTCCCCAGGTTGGGTACCCAGACCTCCGGCGTGGTGACGAGGAACGAAAGTGTACCGAGCGTCATGATGATAGCGAGCGAATCGCCCACCAGTCCCACTTTGGGGAAGAAGATGCCCAAGAACACCAGAATACCGATACTCATGATAAGCGCTCCCAGTCCGTAGGAGAAAGTATATGTGTTGTTCGCTTCGTGCCATGCACGGTTTTCGGGTACCAGAGCACCTTCCGGATTCTTGAAGTTTTTGTACTCCGGCGCTTCCTTTGCATAGAAGAAGCTCATGAACGGGCTGTTGGCTACAAACGGAACAATCCCGTCGGCTTCGTAGTGGAAATACTTCAGCCCGCCTATCCATACGAATACGACTAGAATGGCTACACGGATAAACTTGGTACCAAAATTTCTCAGACTTGATGTGAAGGTCAGTAATGCGATAAATTTTTCTTTCATATTGTTGTCGTTTATGAGTTTAACTTACACCGCAAAGGTCGCGCTTTCCTCATAACCTCCAAATGGCAATACTGCCGCATTACTTATCAATTCTTCCCAATCTGCTCATTTCTGAACTGCACGGCACTCTGTCCCGTCATGTTTTTGAAGAAACGGCTGAAAGAAGCCTGATCTTCAAACCCCAGAATATCGGCTATCTCTTTGGCACTTTTGCTGCTGTACAGCAACAGGCGTTTCGCTTCCGCTTCCACCCGTTCATGAATCACACGGAGTGGGGAAGGCAGTTTGCACGTAGAAAAGATATTCGACAGGGTTTTGGGTGATTTGTGCAACATATCGGCATAGTCCTGCACCTGTTTCTTAGTCTTGTAATACTCGTCCACCAGATTGTAGTACTGGCGGACAATCTCGAAGCCGGATTCCTTTTCCCGTGTAATGTCCAACCGGTGACGGGCTATCCGGGTACATTGGATGATAAACCTTTTAAGAAGGATGCGCAGCATTTCTTCCTGAAGGCTGTCCGAAACGGTGAATTCGTTTTCCATGGCTACGGTGATATCGTTCAGTTGCCGGCGTTCCTGCTCGTTGAGGGTGAAGCGGACAAGGTGGGACGAACCGTTGAAGAGGAAACCGCTGCACGACACCTCATGGTCATTGCCGTAGATGCAATAGAAATTACTGTTGAACAGTAAAGTTGTATATTCCCCGTCGATTGATTTGAACTCAAGATGTTGCAGGTGTGTCAGTGAAATCACATCATCCTGCGACATCAGCATTTCCTGGTGGTCGATTTCCACCGTGATACTTCCCTTGCGCACCCATATAAACTTGTAGAGTCCTTTTTCTTTTTGCAGTGTCTTCTCTGTCTGATAAGAATCCGTAAGCGCGAGTGTTCCTTTAAGTTTTGTGTGATATTGTTGCAGCATAATTAATCCTCCATAGCTGATGCGTCAAATGATAACGGCAGTAAGTCGCCTATACTTTTAATTTCGTAGATGCATTCTTTGCCGTAAAGCAGAATGCGGATCGGTTGCCCGTAGCGTTTCTCCGTTTCGAGAATCACCTGGCGGCAGGCACCGCAGGGAGGAATCGGATTATCAATAAAGTCTTTCTCCGTTCTGGCGGCGATAGCAAGTGTGATGACGGGCTGGTCGGGGTACCGGGAGTTGGCATAGAACAGTGTGGTACGTTCCGCGCAGAGTCCCGACGGATATGCGGCATTTTCCTGATTCGTGCCGGACACCACAGTTCCATCGCCCAGCAGTGCGGCTGCACCCACTGAGAAATGCGAATAAGGGACATAGCTGCGTGCGGTTGCTTCCTTGGCAGTGGTCACAAGAGCCCGGTCGGCCTCATTCAACTCATCATATTGATATACTTTAATAATTGCGGTAATTGTGAGGTCTCTCATATACGTTAGGGGATTGGTTTCTACAATTAATGTTACAAAGTTAGGAAAGAGATTGATAATCCCAATTATTTTTCAGATTTTTGTGCCTTATAATCCACATCTGAAATAAAATGGAGAACAAACTGTATAGACTGGTCTTTTTAACTATGGTTTTCTTCTTTGCAGTAGGAGCGCAGGCGCAACGAAGAAATTCCCGTTACGTAGAATATATAAATAAGTATAGTGATCTGGCTGTGGAGCAGATGAAGCTTCATAAGATTCCGGCTAGTATAACGCTGGCGCAGGGATTGTTGGAAAGCGGAGCCGGATATAGCCAGTTGGCACGCAAGAGCAACAACCATTTTGGTATCAAGTGCGGCGGCAGTTGGCGGGGGCGTAGTGTCCGCCATGATGACGATGCGCGTAATGAGTGTTTCCGTGCGTACAGTAATCCGCGTGATTCGTACGAAGACCACTCTGAGTTTCTGAGACGCGGAGCCCGCTATGCCTTTCTTTTCAAACTGGATATTACAGACTATAAAGGTTGGGCACGGGGATTGAAGAAAGCCGGATATGCCACCGACCCTTCTTATGCCAACCGTCTGATTACTATCATCGAAGATTATGACCTGTATAAGTACGACCGTAAGGGTGTCTACTCCGAACGTAAGCTAAGGAAAAAACCCTGGTTGATGAATCCGCATCAGATTTACATAGCCAATGATATCGCCTATGTTGTCGCCCGCCACGGAGATACTTTCCAGGATTTGGGCAAGGAATTAGGTATCAGTTGGAAGAAACTTGTGAAGTATAACGACTTGCATCGTGAATATACCTTAATGGAAGGAGACATCATCTATCTGAAATCCAAAAAGAAGAAAGCCTCCAAACCTCATACTGTATATGTGGTGAGGGACGGTGATTCCATGCATGGCATTTCCCAGAAATACGGTATCCGGCTCAAAAACCTGTATAAGATGAATCGTAAGGACGGTGATTATGTCCCCGAAGTGGGCGACCGCCTGCGTCTTCGTTAGGCAGCTTTGAACACGCTTTTTTTCCTTTTTGTAAAAGTTGGACAAAAGGAAAACTAAATGACTCATCCGGATGTTATTATTAGGATAAAACATGATTGGAGTATGAGTCTAAATATTGCAAAAGTTGACAAGAAGCGTGTCGTCATAGTAGGCGGTGGTTTCGGTGGCCTGAAGTTAGCTAATAAGCTGAAGAAATCAGGCTTTCAGGTGGTATTGATTGATAAGAATAATTATCATCAGTTTCCCCCGTTGATTTATCAGGTGGCTTCGGCGGGTATGGAACCTACTTCCATTTCGTTCCCTTTCCGTAAAATTTTCCAGCACCGGAAAGACTTTTATTTCCGAATGGCGGAAGTACGCGCCATTTTCCCGGAAAAGAACATGATACAGACTTCCATTGGGAAAGCCGAATACGATTACCTCGTCTTGGCGGCAGGCACTACCACCAACTTTTTCGGTAATAAGCATATCGAAGAAGAGGCCATGCCGATGAAGAACGTCTCCGAAGCCATGGGACTGCGGAATGCTCTTTTGGCTAATCTCGAACGGGCGCTGACCTGCTCAACCAAACAGGAACAACAGGAACTGCTGAATATCGTCATTGTAGGCGGAGGAGCCACAGGCGTAGAAGTGGCCGGTGTACTTTCGGAAATGAAGAAGTTTGTACTGCCGAACGATTATCCCGATATGCCGGCTAGCCTGATGCATGTCTATCTGGTGGAAGCCGGACCACGACTGCTTGCCGGAATGTCGGAGGATTCATCCGCTCATGCGGAAAAATTCCTTCGTGAAATGGGAGTGAACATATTGCTGAACAAGCGTGTGGTCGACTATCGCGATCATAAGGTAATGCTAGAAGACGGTAGCGAGATTGCCACCCGTACCTTTATTTGGGTGAGTGGTGTGACTGGTGTTACTTTCGGAAACATGGATGCTTCGTTGATAGGGCGTGGCGGACGTATTAAAGTCGATGAATTTAACCGGGTGGAGGGAATGAAGAACGTCTTTGCCATTGGTGACCAATGTGTGCAGTTTTCTGATAAAGACTACCCCAACGGACATCCTCAACTGGCACAAGTCGCTATCCAGCAGGGTGAACTCCTGGCAAAGAATCTGATGCGCCTTGAAAAAGGAGAGGAGATGAAACCTTTCCATTACCGGAATCTCGGCTCAATGGCAACTGTCGGTCGTAACCGTGCCGTGGCGGAATTTAGTAAGATAAAGACGCAAGGTTGGTTTGCCTGGGTGTTGTGGCTGGTAGTTCATTTGCGTTCTATTCTTGGCGTGCGCAACAAGGTGGTGGTACTACTTAACTGGATATGGAACTATTTCACTTACGACCAGTCCATGCGTATGATTGTCTATGCCCGGAAAGCAAAGGAGATTCGTGACAGGGAGGTCGTTGAAGCGACTACCCACTTAGGAAAAGACCTGCTGCACGAACCGCAACAAAGCGGACAGGAAAAAGCATAATGTCGTCTTATGCGGCACACCGTTCTGTTTCTGAACGGTAAATTCGTACAGGGTGTTCGATTTCGGACACCCTTTCTTTTGGGCTACATTCTCTATTTCAGTAGTTTATGATTCTGGCACGGATTTGGTATATATAAGTTCCGAATGAATATAATACATGATAAAATCATAAACAATCAGATATGGACAGAGAAATTCCTAAGGAAGTTCGTCAGAAAGAACGTAATAAGAAAATCATTCGTTATTCGGCCATAGGGGTGGCAGGAGTTATTGTTGTCAGTGTACTCATCTCTTTGATGAGAGTGGGAGTAGAAGAAAAAGATCTTGTGTTCTCTACAGTCGACAAAGGAGTGATCGAAGTCAGTGTCAGCGCGTCGGGAAAGGTGGTTCCTGCTTTTGAAGAGATAATCAATTCGCCTATTAACTCCCGTATCCTTGAAATCTATAAAAAAGGAGGCGATAGCGTGGAGATAGGCACTCCGATTTTGAAACTCGATCTTCAAAGTACGGAAACACAATACCAGAAACTGTTGGATGAAGAACAAATGCGTCGTTATAAACTTGACCAGCTTCGTGTCAACAGCCAGACCAAACTTTCCGATATGGCGATGCAGATCAAGGTTTCAGCCATGAAACTTAGCCGGATGAAGGTGGAACTGCGGAACGAACATTATTTGGACAGTCTCGGGGCAGGAACAACGGATAAAGTCCGTCAGGCGGAACTAAGCTATAATGTTGCCCAGCTCGAATACGAACAACTTCAACAGCAGTTTAAAAATGAACAGGAAGTGGCCGCCGCAGAGTTGAAGGTGCAGGAACTTGATTTCAATATCTTCCGTAAGAGTCTGGCGGAGATGAAGCGTACGTTTGAGGATGCGCAAATACGTTCTCCCCGAAAAGCTATCCTTACCTTTATTAATAATCAGATTGGTGCACAGATTTCGCAGGGCGAACAAGTGGCAGTCATCTCCGATTTGAGTCATTTCAAAGTGGAAGGCGAGATTGCCGATACGTACGGCGACCGTGTGTCGGCAGGGGGAAAAGCGATTGTGAAAATCGGCAGTGATAAATTGGAAGGAACTGTCAGCAGTGTGACACCGCTTTCCAAGAATGGGGTGATCTCTTTCAGCGTACAGTTGAAGGAGGATAACCACCGCCGTCTGCGTTCCGGATTGAAGACGGATGTCTATGTGATGAATGCCGTGAAAGAAGATGTGATGCGTATTGCCAATGGCTCTTTCTATGTGGGACGCGGTGAATATGAACTGTTTGTCTGCGATTCGGATAGCGAACTGGTCAAACGTAAAGTACAGTTGGGCGATTCCAACTTTGAATATGTAGAAGTGCTGAGCGGGTTGAGACCGGGCGACAGGGTAGTGGTGAGCGATATGAACTCCTATAAAAACAAGAATAAACTGAAACTAAAATAAGGTAGAAGATATGGCTGTCAGGGTATATTTGAAACAAGCGTGGAACTTAATGAAGCAGAATCCGCTTTTCAGCACGCTCTATATTGTAGGAACAGGGATTTCTATCGTTATGACAATGGTAATAGCTATTGTGTATTATGTGCGGTTGGCTCCTGTTTATCCGGAGACGAACAGGATGCGTACATTGGTGGTGAAATCCGCTAAAATGACAAACGATGAGAGTACTCATTCTGCCAATATCAGTTATGCAATGTTGAAAGACTGGTTCTACTCGTTGGAAAGTGCGGAAGTAAGTACCGGAGTGTCTGGTACAAGTTATGCCCGGGTGACAAACGACAAAGAAGAAATTCCGACTTATGCAAGGTATACGGACGAGAACTTTTTCCGTGTCTTTCCTTTGGTCTTTCTGGAGGGGAAGCCATTTACTGAGGCCGATCGCCGTAGCGGTATTCATAATGTAGTACTGACAGATAGTTATGCACAGCAGCTTTTCGGAACAACTAAGGGAGTGGTCGGTAAAAACTTCTTAATGGATTATACCAATGTAAAAGTGGTGGGTGTTGTGAAAAGTGGCAGTTTTCTTACACCGGACTCGTATGCCCAAGTTTATCTTCCTTATAGTTGTCGCGATGGCTATGATGATGAAGGAAGCCATTGGGCGTTGGGAGGTTATCGTGTCTACATTTTGATGAAGGAATCGAAAAGTGTCACAGATGTACAAGATGAAGTACTGGAACTTGTCCGTAAATTTAATGTATCGGATATGGGTGACGGGTGGAAGCTGGATTTAGTGGGACAACCCGAACTTTATTGGCATAGCACTTTCCGCCTCTGGAGTAATGTCGCTGTCGACTGGGGCAGGGTGATATGGATGTTTGTAGGTATCTTTATGGTATTACTTTTTGTTCCCGCTTTCAATTTGAGCGGCATGATTTCTGCCCGTATGGAACGCCAGTTACCGGATTTGGGTATACGTAAGGCGTTTGGTGCTTCCCGCAGGCGGTTATTGGTACAGATTATCTGGGAAAATCTACTCCTTACAGGCTTGGGAACTCTTCTCGGATTGGTAATAGCTTGGATTGTACTTGCTTTGTCGGGATATGAGATATTCAGTTTATTCGAAGTCTTTCCTAAGTTTCCTCCTAAAGGAGTGAATTTGGGAATGGGAATTGATATGTTTTTTGCTCCGTTAATCTTTGTGGCAGCGGCTCTGTTCTGTTTATTACTGAATCTGATATCAGCGTTAATACCCGCATGGAATGCATTACGCCATCCGATAGTTGAATCTTTGAATGAGCAGAAATAGGGTTATCACTTTATATATAATAGAATTAGATCATTATGTTGAAACTGATACTGAAAAATCTTTGGGCACGGCGAGTCCGGAATGCGTGGTTGCTTGCCGAACTGATACTGGTCACTGTTCTGACCTGGTATATCACTGATCCTCTCTTTGTGTTAAGTTATAATCAGACGTTGCCTTTAGGATACGAACCGGACGGGTTGCTGATTGCTCCTATCCGCAGTTTGCCTTCCACTGCTCCTGATTATAATAAGGAAGAAGCGGATTCTCTTCATACAATGGAAAATATGCATCGTATGTTACGTAAGTTGCGTGATTATCCCGGTGTACAGAATGCTGCTCCTTTGGTGACTTTTGCTTTTCCGGGTTCGGGAGGGAGTTCGTATAATACTTATGCATACGATACATTGGCAATACCGGCGTCCATATCCTACTTTATACCCCATACCGGATTCTTTGAGACTTTTGGTTTCAAAACCTTTGAAGGAAAGACATTGGGAGAATTGGACAATATGGATTATCAGAGAAATGATCTTGTTGTATCTGCTGATTTGTTGCAGATCCTTCCGAAGGTCGGCCGATTGACCGGAAAACGACTGTTTTATAATAGCGATGACGATGAGAAGGATACAACTTTTTTCTCAATAAAAGGAGTCGTGGAGAAAGTGCGTTCCCGTAATTATGAACAAGGTATGTATTCTTTCTTTGAACCGCAATTGAATGTTCGTTCGAAAGAAGTATGGAACGGGGGATCTTTTTTGATTCGTCTGCAACCGGATGTGTCCGAGCAACGTTTTCTGCATGACTTCCGTACTTGGGCATACAGTAATCTGAAAGCCGGTAATCTTTATATACGGGAGGTCTCTACTTACAAGGAACAATTGGATTACTTGGAATATGGCTCCGGTGTTACCAATAAATACCGGATGAATATAATATTAGCGGTTTTCTTTCTTATTAATCTGGCGTTAGGAGTCACCGGTGCTTTCTGGCTCCAAACTCGTAGCCGCCGTGAAGAAGTGGGAATTATGTTGAGCTATGGGGCAGCACCGGGTAATATATGCAGGCTATTAATGGGAGAAGCTGCTATATTGGCTTCGTTTGCCTGGTTGGTGGGGTGTCTGATTTATTTGCAGTATGGACTGGCAGAAGGCAACTGGTATGAACAGGGCTATGTCGTGCCTTCACTTTGGATTAACAATTTCTGGCTGCATTATATAGTAGTGTCACTTATAGTTTATATCATTATTATCGTTGTGGTGTTGCTCGGAGTCTTTATTCCGGCTTACAAGATAAGTAGGATTCCTCCCACCGAAGCCTTGCGTGATGAATAAATGATGAAGATACGACCGGAAAAAGAGAAAGACAGATTATAATAATAACGATTTAAATACTTACGACTGTGATTAAATTAGTTGGCATTAATAAGATTTATCGCACCAATGAGATTGAGACGGTAGCGTTGGAGGATGTAAACCTTACAGTGAATAAAGGAGAGTTCCTGAGCATTATGGGGCCGTCAGGTTGTGGTAAATCCACTTTATTGAACATTATGGGGCTATTGGATACACCAACCGGTGGAAGTATAGAAGTAGCCGGAACAAGAATTGAAAGCATGAAAGATAAGGAACTTGCCGCTTTCCGTAATAAGAAACTGGGATTTGTGTTTCAGTCCTTCCACCTGATAAATTCGCTCAATGTGCTGGATAATGTTGAGTTGCCTTTACTTTATCGTCGTATGAGTAGCAGTGAACGCAAGCGGTTGGCACAGGACGTTTTGGCAAAGGTGGGGTTAAGTCACCGGATGCGTCATTTCCCGTCTCAGCTCTCCGGTGGTCAGTGCCAGCGTGTTGCTGTTGCCCGTGCGATTATCGGCAATCCGGAGATTATCCTTGCTGACGAGCCGACCGGTAACCTGGACTCCAGAATGGGAGCGGAAGTTATGGAACTGCTTCACCGGTTGAATAAGGAAGACGGACGGACGATTGTTATGGTGACGCATAATGAAGAACAGGCAAAACAGACTTCGCGGACAGTTCGTTTCTTTGACGGGCATCAAGTGCAGTAAAAAGTTAAGGCTATTTGCATTGTTTTCAATATAATAACTTATCTTTGTGCGAATAATATTGAAAGAGGTGCAGATCTTTTGCTTATGAAACAACGATATTTCTGTGTGTTTGTAGTTCTGTTTATTGCCGTTCTTTGTCAAGCGGCAGCATCGGAGCGTACATACAATGTGCTTTTTATCCAATCGTATACTTCGCAGACTCCTTGGCATCGCGATTTGAACCAAGGTTTGGTGAAAGGCTTTAAAGATAATGGATTGAAAGTGAATATAACGACTGAATATCTGGATGCGGATTTTTGGGCATTCAGATCTGAGAAAGTCATTATGCGTCGTTTCTGTGAGCGTGCCCGTAACAGGGAAACCGATTTGATTGTGACATCCAGTGATGAGGCTTTCTATACGCTCTTTGCGTGTGGAGACTCGTTGCCCTTGCAAATACCGGTTGTATTTTTTGGTATTAAGTATCCGGATGAGAAGCTGTTTGCCGCTCATCCCAATGTCTGCGGATATACGGTCAATCCTGATTTTGATATTATTTTGCGGGAGGCACAGCGACTGTTTCCCAAACGCAAAGAGGTTATTTGTGTGATTGATAATAGTTTTCTGAGTAACAAGGGACTGGAGGATTTTCAGGAGGAATGGGAAGTCTTTCAGAAAGATAATCCCGATTATGACATGAAGATATATAACACACAAAATCAGACAACCAGCCATATTATTTCTGCTATTTGCTATCCGCGTAATAGTTACGGACGTGTGGTAATTGCTCCCAAATGGTCTCCTTTTCTTTCTTTTGTAGGCAAAAACTCGAAAGCCCCTGTTTTTGCTACACAGAATGTTGGTTTGACCAACGGAGTGTTCGGTGCTTATGATTGCGATGCCTATACTTCGGCAATGCAGGCCGCACAGAGAGCTTCTTCCGTATTAAAAGGAACATCTCCCAAAGACGTCGGGGTTACTGAGATTCCGCAAGGGTTTATATATGACTACAAGCAACTGGAATTTTTTCATGTCAATCCTGACAAGATAGGCTCGAAAGGAACTGTTGTCAATGAACCCTATTGGGAGAAATATAAACTCTTGTTTATTCTTCTTTATCCGTCTATTTTGGCATTATTGATTGCGTCTATCGTATGGTTGATACGTGTTAATCGTCGTGAGGCCAAACGGAGGGTACAGGCGCAGACCCGTTTGTTGGTACAGAATAAAATGGTGGAACAACGCAATGAGTTTGACAATGTCTTCCATTCCATTCGCGACGGTGTCATTACATATGATACCGATTTACATATCCATTTTACCAACCGTTCCCTGTTGCAAATGCTACATTTGCCGTTCGATATAGGTGGACGTGTGTATGAAGGAATGATGGCGGGAAGCATTTTCAAGGTTTATCATAATGGTCAGGATATCCTCCATAAAATGTTGAAGGAAGTAGCAAAGACCGGAAAGAGTGTTATGATACCGCAAGGTGCCTTTATGAAAGAAGTACATAGTGACAAATATTTCCCCGTATCGGGAGAAATCGTGCCTATCTTTTCAAGGGAAGAAATTACCGGTATGGCTCTTTCTGCACGTAATATATCGGATGAAGAGATGCAGAAGCGTTTCTTCGACATGGCAGTGGACGAGAGCGCTATTTATCCGTGGCAGTTTGATATGGAAACAAATTGCTTTATTTTTCCGCAAGGCTTTCTGGTGAGGTTCGGTTATGATGAAGCTGTTACTACCATTTCTCGCGAAGAAATGGATCGTACGATTCATCCGGATGATATAAAAGAAATACGTGTTCTTTTTGACAAGGCCTTGTCGGGTGAAGAAGAAAGCACACGTTTGAACTTCCGCCAGCGTAATGTGAAAGGCGAATATGAGTGGTGGGAATACCGTTCTTCTATTGTTACCGGCTTGACGCAGGATTCTCTCTATAATATATTAGGTGTATGTCAGAGTATCCAGCGGTATAAGACTGCTGAGCAAGAGATGCGGGAGGCGCGTGATAAGGCGCTTCAGGCGGATAAATTGAAGTCGGCCTTCCTTGCCAATATGAGCCACGAAATCCGCACTCCGCTGAATGCTATCGTCGGTTTCTCCGATTTGTTGAGTGATACGAGTAACTTTACCGAAGAAGAGGTGACGCAGTTTATTGCCACAATCAACAAGAACTGCGGATTGTTACTGGCTTTGATTAACGATATTCTCGATTTGTCGCGCATCGAATCGGGAACAATGGAATTTATGTTTGCGGAACATAACCTGCCTTTATTGCTCAAAACTGTCCATGATTCGCAGCGCCTGAATATGCCTGCGGGTGTAGAACTGGTACTGCGTATGCCTGCGGGCGACAAGAAATATCTTACGACAGATAATGTCCGCCTGCAACAGGTAGTCAATAACCTTATTAATAACGCTGCCAAGTTCACCGGTAGCGGCTTTATCACTTTCGGTTATGAAGAAGATGAAGAACCGGGTTATACCCGGATTTTCGTAGAAGATACGGGAGTCGGTATTTCGGAAGAAGGTATCCGCCATATCTTCGAGCGGTTCTATAAGGTCGATAACTTTACGCAGGGGGCAGGTTTGGGATTGAGCATTTGCCAGACTATTGTCGAACGTCTGAAAGGAACTATCAGTGTCACTTCCGAAGTAGGCAAAGGCACCCGCTTTACGGTACGTCTTCCTAACTACTGCGAATAGACACCCGTACCTGCTACAAACAATACTAAAACGGCTGCATACATAATCGAACGTTCATTTTTGAGCATAGTGTCCGAAAATGAACACTGCTCTTATTCTTTAATTGATTGAAAATAAATACCTTATTCTTTTGGCACATCGTTTGAACCTCCTTAGGTGAAAAATATAGTGCGTAATGAAAAAGAAAAGTATATTGTTTGCTCTTGCTGCTGTTTGCCTGCCTGTGGTATTATCGGCACAGCAGGAAAGGAAGATAACCTTGAATGAAGCTATTGCTATGGCACGCGTGCAATCCGTAGATGCCGCCGTTGCCCTGAATGAATTGAAAACTGCCTATTGGGAATATCGTACCTTCCGTGCCGATCTTTTGCCGGAAGTCAACCTGACCGGTACATTGCCTAATTACAACAAGTCTTATGGCTCCTATCAGAATGCAGACGGTTCATACAGCTTTGTCCGTAACAGTGCTTTGGGACTTTCCGGCGACCTTTCCATTGACCAGAACATCTGGCTTACCGGCGGTAAACTTTCATTGGTGTCTTCGCTCGACTATATGAAGCAGTTGGGCTCCGGAGGCGACCGTCACTTTATGTCTGTTCCCATTACGCTGAAACTCACGCAACCGATTCTTGGCGTAAACAACGTGAAATGGAACAGGCGCATTGAACCGGTACGTTATGCGGAAGCAAAAGCTGCTTTTATCACCGCTACCGAAGAAGTAACCATGCGGGCAATCACCTATTATTTTAATCTCCTGCTGGCCGAAGAAAACTTGGGGACAGCCAGGCAAAACCTCTCCAATGCCGACCACCTCTACAAAGTAGCACTTGCTAAACGTGAAATGGGGCAGATCTCCGAAAACGAACTCTTGCAACTGAAACTTTCCGCCTTGAATGCAAAAGCTTCTTTGACGGAGGCCGAAAGTGACCTCAATGCCAAGATGTTCCAGCTTCGTGCCTTTTTGGGAGTGGGAGAGGATGAAAATCTGCGTCCCGTCATTCCCGAAACTGTGGACGGAACGAAAATGGAATACAATCAAGTGTTGAGCAAAGCTTTAGAACGTAACTCATTTGCTCAGAACATTCGTCGCCGACAGTTGGAAGTTGATTATGAAGTGGCCACGGCACGCGGTAACCTGCGTAGCATCGATCTGTTTGCAAGTGTGGGGTATACCGGAGAGAATCGTGATTTCCCTGCTGTTTACAAGAATTTGCAGGATAACCAAATTGTGCAGGTCGGCGTTAAGATTCCTATTCTGGACTGGGGAAAACGCCGGGGTAAAGTTCGGGTTGCCAAGAGCAACCGTGAAGTGGTGCTTTCCAGAATCCGTCAGGAACAGATAAACTTCAATCAGAACATTTTCCTGTTAGTGGAGAATTTCAATAATCAGGCGCAGCAGTTAGCTATTGCAAAGGAAGCTGATCTCATAGCGCAGCAACGTTACAAGACCAGTATTGAAACCTTTCTGATTGGCAAGATTAATACGCTGGACCTGAACGACGCTCAAAGTTCCAAAGATGCGGCGCGTCAGAAGCACATTTCCGAGCTCTATTATTATTGGTATTATTTTTATCAGATTCGTAGCCTGACGCTTTGGGATTTCCGTACCAATACCGAACTGGAAGCCGATTTTGATGAAATAGTGCGACAATAAAAAAGGAAAGGTCCATAAAGACAGTATTTTTTTGTAGATTTGCATCATCACAGTAATAGAAAAGGAAGCTCTGATAGAATATAGAATAAGGAATACGAACTATGATTCTGATAATTGACGATGATAGCGCGGTACGTTCTTCGCTTAGTTTTATGTTGAAGCGTGCGGGATACGAAGCACAGGTAGTTCCCGGTCCCCGGGAAGCTATCGAGGTAGTGCGTACGGTAGCTCCGGATTTGATACTTATGGATATGAACTTCACTCTCTCAACGACAGGTGAAGAAGGTTTGACTCTGCTCAAACAAGTGAAAGTGTTCCGTCCCGACACTCCGGTGATACTGATGACAGCTTGGGGGAGTATCCAACTTGCCGTGCAGGGAATGCAGGCAGGAGCTTTTGACTTTATTCCCAAACCGTGGAACAACGCTGCCCTGCTGCAACGTATCGAGACGGCCTTGGAACTTTCCACTGCTCCTAAAGAAACAACGCAGGAACAGAACGACGCATTCAATCGTAATCATATCATCGGTCGTAGCCAAGGCTTGACGGACGTATTGAATACCATTGCCCGCATTGCAAAGACCAACGCCTCCGTATTAATAACAGGCGAAAGCGGTACAGGTAAGGAACTGATAGCCGAAGCGATCCATATTAACAGCCAGCGTGCTAAGCATCCTTTTGTAAAAGTAAACCTCGGAGGAATTTCCCAAAGCCTGTTTGAAAGTGAAATGTTCGGGCACAAGAAAGGAGCTTTTACCGACGCTTCCGCCGACCGTACCGGACGTTTCGAAATGGCAGACAAGGGAACGATCTTCCTTGATGAAATAGGCGACCTCGACCTTTCCTGTCAGGTGAAGCTTCTGCGTGTATTGCAGGATCAGACCTTCGAAGTGCTCGGCGACAGTCGTCCCCGCAAAACGGACATCCGTGTAGTTTCCGCCACCAATGCCGATTTGCGCAAAATGGTGAATGAACGTACTTTCCGTGAAGACTTGTTCTATCGTATCAATCTGATAACCGTTAAACTACCCGCTTTGCGCGAACGCCGTGAGGACATCCCTTTGCTGGTGCGTCACTTCGCTGACCGTCAGGCAGAGACGAACGGATTGCCTCGCACGGAATTTTCCGCCGATGCCATGCAATTTTTGAGCCGCCTGCCTTATCCGGGAAATATCCGCGAATTGAAGAACTTGGTGGAACGTACGATACTTGTCAGTGGCAAGCCTACTCTCGACGCATCCGATTTCGACGCCCAGTATATCCGCCATAACGATCAGAAAGCAGCCGAAAGTACTTCTTTTATCGGCATGACTTTGGACGAAATAGAGCGTCAGACCATACTTCAGGCTTTAGAACGGCATAAAGGTAACCTGAGTCAGGTAGCTATGGCATTAGGTATCAGTCGTGCCGCCCTTTACCGGAGGCTTGAAAAGCATAATATAAATTATACGTTATAATAGCTTGTATATTGTAGCTCTGTCTGATGATACAGACAGATAATTACCAGTGAATCATATAACTTAAAACTATTTGTCCGTGCGAATCAAAGGCTTCTTTTACATATTCGTCATCTTGTTGCTGATTTTGGGAATTGGCTTGCTTTGCCTTTCCGGCCAGTTACGTCCGGCTTTCTTTTATGTAGGAGAGGGGCTGATCCTGTTCATCTTGGTCTATCTGGTTTTCTTTTATCGTAAGATAGTGAAACCTTTGAACACGATTGGAAGCGGTATGGAATTGTTACGCGAGCAGGATTTCAGTAGTCGACTGAGCCGGGTGGGGCAGTACGAAGCCGACCGTATCGTGAATATCTTCAACCGCATGATGGAACAACTCAAGAACGAACGCCTCCGTCTGCGCGAACAGAATCATTTTCTCGATTTGATGATTAAGGCTTCTCCTATGGGAGTTATCATCACCTCCCTTGACGACGAACTTTCGGAACTTAACCCTATGGCGTTGAAAATGCTCGGTGTCCGCTTCGAAGATGTTCAGGGGAAAAAGATGAAAGACGTTGACTCCCCGTTAGCCGGGGAACTTGCCAGTCTGCCGAGAGGTGAGACAGTAACCGTCCGCCTGAATGACTCGAACATTTACCGATGCACCCATTCCTCCTTTATCGACCGTGGATTCCAACATCCTTTCTTTCTGATCGAAAGCCTTACGGATGAAGTGATGAAAGCTGAGAAGAAAGCCTATGAGAAAGTAATCCGTATGATAGCCCACGAAGTGAACAATACCACTGCGGGAATTACCTCTACGTTGGACACCGTAGAGCAAGCGCTTACTACGGAAGAAGGTATGGAAGACATCTGTGATGTGATGCGTGTCTGCATTGAACGCTGTTTCTCCATGAGCCGCTTCATCACTCGCTTTGCCGATGTAGTGAAGATTCCCGAACCGACGTATTCTCTTGTCAATCTCAACGACCTAGTCTTTGCTTGTAAACGTTTCATGGAAGGAATGTGCAACGACCGCCACATCACTCTCCGCATGGAGATAGACGAAAGTCTGCCGGACGTAAAACTGGACAGCTCCCTGTTTGAACAAGTGCTTGTCAATATCATTAAGAATGCGGCGGAGAGTATCGCACCGGAGGGGAAAAGCATTGTGCCTGAAGACGAAAGTCCGGAACCCAAAGGAGAAATCATTATCCGTACCCTGTCTCCTGCTACGATCGAGGTGATAGACAACGGCAGAGGGATCAGTAAAGAGACAGAAGCCAAACTGTTCAGCCCCTTCTTTTCAACGAAACCGAACGGTCAGGGGATCGGGCTTATCTTTATCCGTGAAGTCCTGATGCGTCACGGATGTACTTTCTCTCTGCGTACTTATTCCGACGGATTAACCAAATTTCGTATTCTTTTTCCTTAAATGTGATAAATGAGAACAGTTCTTCCGTCAAACAGAACTATTAATTGTCCCCAAATACCCTTACCTTTTCCCCGCTCAATTCAATAGAATTTAAGGTATGAGACTAATGGTAAAAGGTGTACTAACGCTCTTTCTTTTCTTGACTATCAGTATTCCGCTAAGCGCGCAGTATATACTGCAAGGCGTGGTGACTGATTCTCTGACAAAGGAACCTTTACCTTATGCATCTGTACGTCTGAAAGACACGACCGAAGGAACGACCACCGGAAGCGACGGACGTTTCTACTTCAAGACCAGCCGTTCCGAAGCAGTGCTGGTAGTTTCAGTGATAGGCTATAATGATTACAGCCGGCAGATTCGTCCTGCCCGGAATGCATCTTATAAAATCGCCCTTTCACCCACTTCGTATTCCCTCAATGAAGTCGTAGTAAAGCCTAAACGCGAACACTACCGTAAGAAAGACAATCCTGCCGTAGAATTTGTCCGTCACATGATAGAGCATCGTGACGACCATTCGCCTGACGAAAAAGATTTCTGGCAACGTGAACGCTACGAGAAAACTACCTTCGCACTGAACAACTTTGATGAAGAAAAACAGAAAAAATGGCTCTACCGCAAGTTCGATTTCCTCACGGAATATGTAGATACCTCCGCCGTGACCGGAAAACCGATCCTTACCGTATCCGCCCGTGAACTGCTCGCTACGGATTATTACCGTAAATCCCCTCATGCCGAGAAACAATGGGTGAAAGGCCGCAAACAGGCAGGTGTCGACGAGTTTCTTTCCAAACAAGGAATGCAGGCAGCTATCAACGAGGTGTTCAAAGACGTTGATATTTACGAGAATAACATCTCCTTGTTCACCAACAAATTTGTCAGTCCCCTGTCGCGCATCGGTACAGGATTCTATAAATACTACCTAATGGACACCTTGCAGATAGCAGGTGAACAATGCGTAGACCTTGCCTTCACTCCCTTTAACTCAGAATCTTTCGGCTTTAACGGACACCTGTATGTGACACTCGACTCCACCTATTTCGTGAAGCGTGCCGTATTCAATTTCCCGAAAAAGATAAACCTGAACTTTGTCGATTATATGTTGCTCGAACAGGAATTTAAACGTGCCGAAGACGGTACGCGCCTGCTCGACCACGAAAGTATTACCGTAGAATTCAAGCTGACCGAAGGACAGGACGGTATCTTTGCCCGTCGCGTAGCGGATTATACGAACTACACATTTACTCCCACTGCCGAAGCGGACAAAGCCTTCGCCAAGCCGGAGCGTATCATTGAAGAAACGGAAGCCCTGTCCCGTCCCGCAACCTTCTGGGCGGAGAACCGTCCGCAAGCCGCTATCTCCGAACAGGAGAACTCCGTGGACAAGCTGATGACGCAACTGCGCGGTTATCCGGTTTACTACTGGACGGAGAAGATTCTCTCTATCCTCTTTACCGGATACATTCCTACTTCCAAAGAAACCCCTCTTTTCTATATCGGCCCGATGAATGCCACCATTAGCGGTAACACGCTCGAAGGTCCCCGTCTCCGTGCCGGAGGAATGACTACCGCATGGCTCAATCCGCACCTTTTCGGTAAAGGTTACATCGCCTACGGCTTCAAGGACGAACGGGTGAAAGGACTGGCGGAACTGGAATACTCTTTCAAGAAAAAGAAAGAGTACGCCAACGAATTTCCTATCCACTCGTTAAAACTACGTTACGAGTCAGACGTCAATCAATATGGGCAGAACTATCTCTACACAAGTAAAGATAACGTATTCCTTGCCCTGAAACGCGAGAAAGACGATCGCATCGGTTATTTCCGGCAAGCCGAGTTGACCTATACCAACGAGTTCTACTCAGGTTTCTCCTTCCAACTGACGGCACGTCGTCGGACAGACGAGTCCTCCTACCTGATTCCCTTTCTTCGGAAAGAAGGTGATGTGCTGACTCCGGTCAAAGAATACTCCACCAGTGCAGCCGAATTGAAACTGCGCTATGCTCCGAATGAGAAGTTCTTCCAGACGCAGTGGAACCGTTTCCCCGTGTCGCTGGATGCTCCGGTGTTCACGCTCTCCCATACCATTGCCGGAAAGGGAGTGCTGGGAAGCGATTACACCTACAACCATACCGAAGCGGGAGTGCAGAAGCGTTTCTGGTTCTCCGCCTTCGGCTATACGGACGTCATACTGAAAGCAGGAAAAGTATGGGACAAAGTGCCTTTTCCGTTGCTGATAATGCCTAATGCCAACCTTTCCTATACCATTCAGCCCGAATCCTATTCATTGATGAATGCCATGGAGTTTATGAATGATGAATATTTCTCTTGGGACGTCACTTATTTCCTCAACGGCTGGCTGTTCAACCGTATCCCGTTGTTGAAAAAACTGAAATGGCGTGAAATCGTTTCATGCCGGGGATTGTATGGTCATTTGAGCGATAAGAATAATCCGGAATTGAGCGACGGATTGTTTGCTTTTCCGATAGCGGATACCCGTGCCATGGGGAAAACGCCTTACGTGGAAGTGGGCGTAGGTATCGAAAACATATTTAAGGTATTACGCTTGGATTACGTCTGGAGGCTTACCTACCGTGATTCACCCGGAATAGACAAGTCCGGTTTGAGAATAAGTCTCCACATGACCTTTTAAAAGTTAAATCCTGCTAATTGCAATGTTTATATGACAAATAAAGACTGTATTAGTAATTAATTAATCTTATTTTTGCATCAATTTTAGTTTAATTTTAATAGAATAGAAATGAAACAAGAAATTAAACCCGCTACCGGACGCCTCGGTGTGTTGGTAGTTGGAGTCGGTGGTGCGGTTGCCACCACAATGATTGTAGGTACACTAGCCTCTCGCAAGGGACTGGCAAAACCGATAGGATCTATTACCCAGTTAGCCACAATGCGCATGGAAAACAACGAAGAAAAACTCATCAAGGACGTTGTGCCCTTGACGGATTTGAACGACATTGTTTTCGGAGGTTGGGACATTTTCCCGGATAATGCATACGAAGCTGCTATGTACGCTGAGGTTCTGAAAGAAAAGGACCTGAACGGAGTGAAAGACGAATTGGAAGCTATCAAGCCTATGCCGGCTGCTTTCGACCACAATTGGGCAAAACGTCTGAACGGTACGCACATCAAGAAAGCTGCTACCCGTTGGGAAATGGTAGAGCAACTGCGTCAGGACATCCGCGACTTCAAGGCTGCCAACAACTGTGAACGCATTGTGGTACTTTGGGCTGCAAGTACTGAAATCTACATTCCGTTGTCAGACGAACACATGTCACTCGCTGCTTTGGAAAAAGCGATGAAGGACAACAACACAGAAGTGATCTCTCCGAGTATGTGCTATGCATACGCTGCTATCGCAGAAGGCGCTCCGTTCGTAATGGGTGCTCCTAACCTGTGTGTAGACACTCCGGCTATGTGGGAATTCTCCAAGCAGAAGAATGTACCTATCGCAGGAAAAGACTTCAAGAGCGGTCAGACACTGATGAAAACCGTATTGGCTCCGATGTTCAAGACCCGTATGCTGGGTGTGAACGGCTGGTTCTCTACCAACATTCTCGGTAACCGCGACGGCGAAGTGCTTGATGATCCGGACAACTTCAAGACAAAAGAAGTCAGCAAACTGTCTGTAATCGACACGATCTTTGAACCCGAAAAATATCCTGATCTCTACGGAGACGTTTATCATAAAGTACGTATCAACTACTATCCTCCCCGCAAGGACAACAAAGAGGCATGGGACAACATCGACATCTTCGGTTGGATGGGCTATCCTATGGAAATCAAGGTAAACTTCCTTTGCCGTGACTCTATCCTCGCTGCTCCTATCGCGCTCGACTTGGTATTGTTCAGTGACTTGGCTATGCGTGCAGGTATGTGCGGCATCCAGACTTGGTTGTCATTCTTCTGCAAGAGTCCGATGCACGACTTCGAACACCAACCCGAACATGACTTGTTTACTCAATGGAGAATGGTAAAACAGACATTGCGTAACATGATTGGCGAAAAAGAACCCGATTACTTAGCTTAATCAGGAACCAAGAATAATAAAGTTGAGATTGAGGTTTGCCTTACTGAAAAGACGGGTGGATGCTCAACCTCAACTTTTTAATTAGTAACTTGTAATTTAATGAAGAAAGCTCCTTTTCTACCTGTATTGATAGGCACGGGCTTTGGCTCCGGTTTTTCTCCTTTTGCTCCCGGTACCGCCGGGGCGTTGCTGGCTTCTATCATCTGGATTGCACTTTATCTTCTGCTCCCTTTTTCTGTTGTCTTATGGATTACTGCCGCGTTGGTGATTGTGTTTACTTTCGCCGGGATCTGGGCTGCCGATAAGCTGGAGGCTTGTTGGGGGGAAGATCCTTCGCGTGTAGTGGTGGATGAAATGGTCGGAGTGTGGATACCATTGCTTGCCGTTCCCGACAATGACAAATGGATATGGTATGTAGTGGCGGCTTTCGTCCTGTTCCGTGCATTCGACATTGCCAAGCCATTGGGCATCCGCAAAATGGAGAGTCTCAGAGGTGGGGTAGGTGTGATGATGGATGATATACTGGCAGGGGTATATGGTTTTATCTTGTTAGCAGGAGTAAGATGTGTGATTGGCTGAGAAAAGTTGCACGGATGATTTCCCAGAAGGGTGGCTTCTTCATGTTTTTGAGGGCGCAGCTTTCGGCTCAAATGGCAACTATTGCAGACTTTCTGGTTACAATTCTTCTGGTGAGGCTGTTTGAAGTCTACTATGTATATGCTACCCTCGCAGGGGCTGTATACGGAGGAATTGTCAATTGCGTAATTAATTATAAATGGACCTTTAAATCGACAGGAAAGAAAACGAACGTTGCTGTAAAGTTTATCCTTGTGTGGGTATGCAGCATCTGGCTGAACACGTGGGGAACGTATGCGCTGACGGAATCATTGGCAAAGATTCCTTGGGTGCGCGATACGCTCAGTCAGTATTTCGGCGACTTTTTCATTATCCCCAAAATGGCGGTAGCGGTTATCGTCGCATTATTCTGGAATTATAATATGCACCGCTTTTTTGTATACCGGAATATAAACATAGGAAGTTTGTTCAGAAAAAGAGATTGAAATAAAAACAGAAGATTTAGATAAAAACAGATTTAGACACAATATGAATTACAGAGATTATTTGCAACAGTTGATTTATAAGATTATCAATCCTTTGATACACGGAATGATTAAAATCGGAATCACTCCCAATTTTATCACTACAACCGGATTTATCCTGAACGTGGTGGCAGCAGGAATGTTTGTCTATGCCGGTATCTGTGGCGGCCGGAACGACCTTGCTATCGTCGGTTGGGCGGGAGGTGTTATTCTGTTTGCCGGATTGTTCGATATGATGGACGGTCGTGTGGCGCGGTTGGGAAACATGAGTTCCAAATTCGGTGCACTCTATGATTCGGTGCTCGACCGTTACAGCGAACTGATGACATTTTTCGGTATCTGCTACTACCTGTCGATGAAAGATTATTTCTTTTATGCCCTGATTGCGTTTGTGGCATTGATCGGTTCGTTAATGGTGAGCTATATTCGTGCACGTGCCGAAGGATTAGGTATCGAGTGTAAAGTAGGATTCATGCAGCGTCCGGAACGTGTGGTACTCACCAGTCTGGGAGCGTTGTTCTGCGGTGTATTCAAAGATATCACGGCTTTCGACCCGATGTTGATACTGATTGTACCTTTGGCTTTCGTTGCCGTATTTGCCAATATCACAGCTTTCGCGCGTGTGAGACATTGCTATAAGGTAATGATGAAATAATTGTCCGAAAAGCTAAATAGTATTGGTATATTAACACCTTATTAGAATGAAAATAGTTATTGAACTGCCGTCAAAGAATGAAGCCCTGATTACTGTAATCACTATGGCTCTTTTTCTTTTGCTGACAGGTGTCTTCATCGGACTTCGTTCCGAACATTTCTTAATGGTGGCACTCTATCTGGTCTTATTCTTTGCCGGGCTACCCACCCGTAAACTTGCATTAGCCCTGTTGCCTTTTGCCATTTTCGGAATCTCCTACGACTGGATGCGTATCTGTCCCAATTACGAAGTGAACCCGATTGATGTAGCCGGATTATACAATCTGGAGAAATCTCTTTTCGGGGTCATGGACAACGGTATCCTGATTACCCCGTGCGAATATTTCGCTGCCCATAATTGGCCGGTTGCAGATGTCTTTGCCGGCATCTTTTATCTGTGTTGGGTTCCCGTGCCTATCCTGTTCGGTCTTTGCCTGTACTTCAAGAAGCAGAGAAAAACATATCTCCGCTTTGCGTTGGTATTTCTGCTGGTCAACTTAATCGGCTTTGCCGGTTATTACATTCATCCTGCTGCCCCCCCCTGGTATGCCATTAATTACGGTTTCGAACCGATACTGAACACTCCGGGCAACGTAGCCGGTCTGGGACGTTTCGACGCTTTCTTCGGTGTGACGATTTTCGACTCTATCTACGGGCGCAATGCCAATGTTTTTGCCGCAGTGCCTTCGCTTCATGCCGCCTATATGGTGGTGGCTCTGGTATATGCTATCATCGGCAAATGCAGGTGGTATGTGATTACTCTCTTTGCCGTTATCATGCTGGGCATTTGGGGAACGGCTGTTTATTCCTGTCACCACTACATCATTGATGTGTTGCTCGGTATATCCTGCGCATTACTCGGTTGGCTGGTGTTTGAATACGGGCTGATGAAAATTCCGGCATTTAATAGATTCTTTGACAGGTATTATAAGTATATAAAGTAAAATATATAGGTATATAAGAAGCAGTGAAGAACAAGTACCGCAATATATTCCTCGCTTTTGGCATCATTGCCGTCCTGATAATGATATTCACATTCGATATGGATTATCGGGAACTTTGGGTGAATCTGAAGCGTGCAGGAATATATTTGCCCTTGGTCTTGTTGCTTTGGCTGTTTGTCTACCTTATTAATACGCTGTCATGGTATATCATCATCCGTAGCGGAGGCAAACCGGGCTTTTCCTTTTCCCGGCTTTATAAATTTACCGTAACAGGCTTTGCGCTCAATTATGTGACACCCGTCGGGCTCATGGGAGGCGAGCCTTATCGGATTATGGAGCTGAAACCCTTTATCGGAATCGAAAGGGCTACCTCTTCGGTGATTCTCTACGTGATGATGCACATCTTCTCCCACTTCTGTTTCTGGCTGACTTCCGTCCTGTTGTATGTCTGTCTCTATCCCGTAGGGTGGGTCATGAGCGTTATTCTGGGAGCTATCACTTTATTCTGCCTGCTGGTTACCGTCCTTTTTATAAAAGGCTACCGGCACGGTATGGCAGTTGCCTTTATCCGCATGGGTAGCCGTCTCCCTTTTCTAAAGAAGAAAGTACTTCATTTTGCCGAAACTCATAAAGAGAAACTGGAAAACATAGATAAGCAAATCGCCCTCCTTCACCGGCAGAAGAAACGTACTTTTTATTCGGCCCTCTTTCTAGAATACACGGCTCGTGTTGTCAGTTGCCTTGAGATCTGGCTGATACTTAATGTGCTGACAACAAACGTCAGCTTTGCCGACTGCTGCCTGATTGCCGCCTTTTCCTCCTTGTTGGCCAATCTTTTGTTCTTCTTGCCGATGCAGCTCGGTGGACGTGAAGGAGGCTTTGCACTTGCCGTAGGTGGCCTCTCCCTTTCCGGAGCCTACGGGGTTTATGCTGCACTGATTACCCGTGTCCGCGAAATGGTCTGGATCGTGATCGGGCTTGCTCTGATGAAGGTTGGAAACAGGAAAGGAAATTAGCCGGCATACTGCGTCAATTTTAAGCCGGAAAAGAAAATTCTCGTTTGGCTTTGAAAAATGATTCTTCTTCAAATTTGGTGGTAATTTAACTAGTCGGTGGTATCTCCATTCCCCTCCTTCGGGGAAGGAGGGGTGGCTGAAAGCCGGGGTGGTAGGTGGATACACAATGTTGATAATAACCGACTTACGCA
>NZ_MNQN01000078.1:0-682 GCF_001915455.1 Bacteroides sp. 43_46
TTCATCCTTCTCTATAATTACATTCTTCTCAAACTCCTGACTGCCTTTCCAATCCCACCAGCGAGGATTGCCTTCTTCATCCACATAGGTAAAGAGAGAATTGCTGGAAGTTACCTTCCACTCGCCGACCAAATCTTCATAACCCAACATTTTGCCCTGATAAGCTTCACCGATACGGCTCCAGTACTTGCCGCTCCACTCCACTTCATCATCAAAAAGTACTTTACTTATTTCCGAAAGCAACGTATAATACTGATACACCAGCGGTTTGGGATTGTAGAACATCTGAATGCCATAACCTTCATCTTTCACTTTCTGGAATTTGCTCTTGTCAAATCCACTCCAACCTCCGTTCAACTCATCATTAATCTTCCAAGGCAGCGGAGCATACTTGGATTTGGGCAGGTTCTCAAAATGAGACTCTTCACGGCCAAAGGCTCCCTCGGGATTCTGATTCTGGTAGTAACCGTAGGTCATATAGTCCACAATGTCACCTACCTTCATACCCTCTACCTCACCGTCTGGAGAGTCGAGCGAACCATATTCATACACACCGATCAACTTTTTGTCAAACACTTGGCGGCATTCGTAAACCAAGCGCGCGAAGTTGGCACGTGAACGTTTTTCGAAGCCGGGACTGGGATTGGAGTTATTATAACTGGTGTACTCATCATCAAAGTCA
>NZ_MNQN01000078.1:830-5824 GCF_001915455.1 Bacteroides sp. 43_46
GCTCTTCATGGTATATTCACCCATATTCAAGATGTTCTCGTCATTTACTTCCACAAAGCAATGTGTAAGTATATCACCCTTACTGATACTCTCAGGAATAGCAGCCAAAGGCTTTACCAAGTAAATATATTCCTGATTGTTTGTAGAAACTTCCACACCGTTATTGGCAGATGCAGAAACGGCAACAGCATAAGTCTGTCCGATTGTGCCTCCGGCATTGATATTCAGTTCCACAGAAGCCGACTTCTGTTCGCCCGCCTTGATAGTGGCAGTTCCACCGTTCGCCAGGCTCAGCTTATCGGCGGGATACATTTTATAGCTTGTTCCATTCTTCTTATTGTAAGCCTCCAAAACGTCTTCGTCCACTTTGAAGGTCACCGTAACATCCTGCTCTGCAGCTTTGCTCAGTTCAAAATAGAGATGTCCGGTAGCAACCTTGTCGCCAAAAACAGAAATCGGAGTAAGTTCACGTGCACCGGCGGCAGACTTTACATAGCCATACACGCCATCCACAGTATCCAGCTTGTCACTGTTGCCGGTGTTGATGACAACATCATCTTCACAACCGGTGAAGCATATTCCTGCACATGCAAAAGCCATTGCCAGCAAGCCTGATTTTACATGATTCATATATTTCATAATCAATATCTTTTTATTTGAATTAAGGTATAACTAAATTATTTAGCGGGCAGTTCCACAGCAGTCCAAGTCAATGATTCCACTGCAGTAGCATTGTTCTCATTTCCGCTATAATCGTGAATGGCAGTACCGGCGCCCTCATCGAACTTCCAGTAAGAAACCAGTCCGTCAGCATCCGGCTCTACCTGGTAGAAGTGGTCCTTTGCATTGATTTCTGCTGATGTCAACACCTTATTCCAGATACGCACCTCTGAGATATTACCTTCCAACCAACGGTCACGATTGTATGAATGGCCAATCCAGAATCCGTTACCTTCATCGGTCATGGTCTGGCCCCAGTTCACGACTCCGCAGTCCAAAGTAGTCTCCAGCATATTCTTACCATTGATGTAGATTATAACTGTTTTTGCATCCGCATCGTAGGTCACAGCGATATGTGTCCATTCGTTTGTCGGAATAACCAGACTCTCATCGGTCACATTGCCGCTATTTGTAGCCACCTGCAACTGGTTTTGAGGAATTCCGGCATCACCGATGCGGAGCAGGAACTTACCTTCGATACCCATAATGGAAGTCAGCATCTTGTCAAACTTGCTTACACGAATCAACGCTTCTGCCGTCAGCTTATTCATATTATTGGCTACATCTGGATTGGTCCAAGTTACGTAAACCAGATTCTTGGTAATATCAGGAACCGTATTAATCAATGCGGCACCCTTCAGCACGTAGTACATGGTACCGGAGCTCTTCAAGACTCCGATGCTTGCCTGGTCTACCGTAACCGGCAATACATATACCTTCTCACGGTCCAGCTCCGTCAAGTTCTTGAAGCTGACAGTGATGTCGTCTGAAATGACAGCACCGGCCAAAATGGTAGCCTGCGGAGTTTCTACCGTATAATAGTTTTCCGGCAGAGCCTCGGCTGTGTCATAATAGGTAGCGTTATAAGTAGCTACCAGTGAAGGGTCCGCCTTCAAGGCAATAGTTATATCCTGCGATTCAGGACGGGCCATTGAAATCCGGAATGAACCTTCCGTATCGGAAACAGTGTTTTTCAACAACACAGTACTGGTCATCGCCGAGCCGTTGATATACACCTGATTATCGAAATTCTCAACGTCATTATCATTACAAGCAGCAAATACACCTGCCAATAATGCCATCGATACTAAATATATACTTTTCAGTTTCATGATATTCTTTTATTTTTTAGGAGCAGGATTCATAATATTGATAGCTTCTCTCACGTATTGATAGGTATTGGTAGCATTGTAATAATCATTCTGCATGTTCTCAATAGCCAGACCAGCTTTTGTAAACTCTGCAGACGGTTCTGTCACCCAATAAGCAGCTTCCGACAGAGCTCTCAAAGCATTGTAATATCCGGTAGTCTTATCTGTTGTATCCAGAGAGACGGTAGATGCCGATACAATGAAGCGGTCAGCCGGAACACCGTCTGCCATCAAGGCCTGAAGCGCTTCTATCCCCAGTTGGGCAACATCCGTGACATCATTTGTAATCAAGATGATATGGTCACAAGAAGAGAGCACAGACTGGCCTATCAGGTTGGCAGGATACCCCTGGAACACCAGTTGCTTACCTGAATTGGCACTCTTCCAGTTGGATATCACACCGAAGAAAGTATCCTGATTTGCCTTTGCTTCAGCCTTGTCGGCTTCGGACATGTAGATAGGATTGCTACCACGATACTCGGCTACAATACCGTCGAAAGGTGCTTCAAGAGCTATCAGTCTGTTCAGCTCAGCCGACAGATAAGCCGAGAATGCAGATGTTTCTGTTCCTTCTTTCACCTTGTCGGTATGTTCCTTCAAGATATTGTCATAGCTGATGGAATAGAATACTTTCGTTCCCTTCTCATGTACATTTACAATATCTTCCAATTCGAATTCCACCAAATCGGGAGTAGTTGCGATAATTACGTCCAGGCTGTCGGGAACATCCGACATGTGCTGCCCACGGCTGAAAGGAACTTTCTCACTATTATCAAACCAGCCGTATACAATCTTATGGTCAGAATTCTTGTATTCCTGCAAGTTCTTCAGATACTTGGCATACAGTTCGGGAGACTGTTCGTCGATTCCGGGTTCTTTCAGTTTAATACTCTCTGAATCCGTCCAGTCGGAGCAGGCAGACAATGCCAATACGGAAAAAGCTGCCAGCACGATTCCTTTGAATGATTTCTTATATAATTTCATAATTATTCAGCATTTATTGTTATTATTTGCGTGCCCACCATACGTCAGTAGCCATGTTGTCCGGTCCACCCAGATAGTTGCTTACTGCCTCTTGCACGTTTTCAGTATTACTTGTATATTCTTCAGAAGGATAAGGCATACGGCGTGCACCTTTCTCGCTATCAACAATTCCACCGCTCAAGTTACCTTCACTGGTTGCAGGCAACAGTTTGGGATAGCCCGTACGGCGATAGTCAGCCCAAGCTTCGTTACCCAACGGCCAATTCGCAATCCACTTCTGGGTAATGATACGTTCCTGCTTTTCTTCCTTGGATGCCCCTTCATTCCACTTGACAGTAATGGCTGAAAGGTTCTTTTCATAAGTATTAAGACCGGCGGGATCTTTGTAAAGAGCAGGTACACTGCTTTCATCAGCCAGATAGCTGTCTACACCGGTAGCTCCCCACTGTTCGAAAGAGAGACGGACACCTTGTTCATAAAAATCAGCAGCGGTTCCTTTCATGTTGAAACCATAGATTGCAGTGGCTTCAGCACGCAAAAAAGCAACTTCTGCCGCATTCATCCAAAGCACGGGATCAGAAGAGGAAATCTTCACACGTGAATAATTGATGAAATACTCCTTCATCTTACTGAGGTTGATACCGCGACGTAATCCTACATAAGTCTCTCCAGGCCATTTTGATTCCTCAAAATAGCTGGCACGACGATTGTCGTTGTAACCGTTCATGTAGCAGATGATGTCGGCAGCAGGATGGGTATCACCACCTGAAGCTTCTTCATTGTAACGTACTGCCACAAACAACGGATTGCTAATTGTACCGAAATACTTCCATGTAGCATTGTCTGCATTTGTTTCAATCAGACCCAACTCGTGATTCACTGCACTTTCAGCCATTTCTTTAGCCTTAGCAGGGCTTACATTGGCAATACGGATAGCCAAACGCAGTTTCAATGAATTGGCAAACTTCACCCACTTCTGTACATTACCACTGTACACGAAATCTGCAGAAGCAACCAACGCCGCATTTCTGTTTTCAGTCAGCACCTCGATGGATTCGTCCAGTTCCTTGAAGAATGCGTTATATACTTCTTCCTGCGTATCATAAGGAATGGTAATCTTGCCATCCTGACCGATTTTAGAATAAGGAATAGGACCATACGCATCAGTCACGCGACTCATGGCAGCAACCTTTATGATTTGAGCAATGGCATAAGGAACCGGATTATTGGTATTCTCCGATACTTGTTTCACTGTGCTCAAGTTACCGTAAAGTGTTGAAATGATACGGTCACTTATCAAGAACACACGCGTCCAGTCATTTGTAGCATTAAAATTGGATATTGTATTGGACCAGCCGGCATTTGAATCGGCAAAATAACCTCCCAACGGTCCACCCAACAAACAATCAGTAAACTGTGCCGTATTGACATCTGATGAGATAACCGTACTTGCCAAGTTACTCATGGCAGAACCCAGTGCATAATCATCCGGAGTCAAATCACCCGGTTGATAAGGATTGGAGTTGATATCCATATAATTGCCGGTACAGGACATAAAGCCCATAACCAACGGAGCAACAATCAATTTATTTATAATATTTTTCTTTTTCATATCGTTTGGTATTAAAATTTAAAGCTCAAGCTAAAGCCGATGTTACGCAAAGCCGGCATCATGAAATAGTCTATTCCCTGATAAAAGTTATCGGTAGAAGCTACACTTTCGGGATCGAAAGGAGCCTTGCTGTAAATCATCCACAAGTTGCGGCCTACCAACGAAACCTTGATATCGCACACATCATTCAACAACTTTCTGGGGATGGTGTAACCCAAAGATACTTCCTGCAGACGAACATTGGTAGCAGAATAAGTGTAGTATTGGGGAACAGACGTGCCGCTACCTACTACACCGTACCATGTTTCGGGGTTTACCTTATCTCTACCATTCACCAACACGTAACCTAAATCACGTGCATCGGCAGAAGCCTCGGACACACCGTAATAGTCCAACATAGCTTGTGTACGTGAGTAAACCACACCACCCAAACGGGCTGAAATCAAGAAACCTGCTGTGAAATTCTTCCAAATGAAGTTATTACGCCAAGCCAAATTACCTTTAGGAAGTACGCTTCCCAACTTGAT